>CACXDK010000300.1 GCA_902766345.1 uncultured Spirochaetaceae bacterium
GAAGCTTCTGTTTGAGTTTTAGCTTCTTCTTCTGCATGTTTTGATTTTGAATGCCTTTTAGTGCTGGCACTTAATATGCCGGCACACAGTAATGTAAGAATGAGTATTAGTGATAGAGTTTTTTTCATGATTCCGCCAGATTTTAAAATTTATTAGAGTTTTTCGCCGTAATAGATTCCTGCCCATTCCCAGCGTCCGTGTATTTCAGGATCGGCAGGAAAATTGACTTTCCTGAAATAAAGATACCAGACATTTACGAAGCTGTGCCATCCCCAAGTTCTTAGGTAGGCTTCTGTAGGGGAGGATATGCTGCTGTCTATGTTTTTTTCATAGTGGAGTTTGTTGCCACGCATGTAAGAACGCATAGAAAAAGAGCTTTGGGCATTGTCTGCACTTTCATCCTGCTGCCAGGACATTGCAAAAAAGTTGACTTTTGATTTGTAAGAATCAAGTTTGCGGTAGTCGTAGCTTGAAATGGCTTTTTTTATGGCATCTGTCAAATCGTCAATGGTTTCAAATGTCCAGTCTTTTGATGAATTGTTAAAGTCTATGAGCTGTTTTGCTGTTTGATACGCATTAGGAATGTCTTGAAGCTGGATTGTGGCTGCGTCATCCCTGTTTGTAAACAGTTTGTAGGTTCTGATTGCCTGTGCCCATTCTCCTTCTTTTTCATATTCAAGGGCAAGTCGGTAGTACATTTCGGTAATGCTTACGTCATTAGGGAACTGTGTAATCAGCTGATTGAAATATTTAATTCTGTTTGCAGGTTCTGTACTGATTTGTATTAGTTGTTGAAGACTTAAAAAATGAACAGATTTTTCCTGTACGATTAAGTCTGGATAGTTTCTGATTATTCGCTCAAAATAGTATGAGGCTACAGGGGCAGCATCGGTTTCAAGGTATGCATTTGCTGTCATTAACAGCCAGTATGCGTTGTAAGGATCTGATTCATGCTTTTCTACCCAGCTTGTAAGGAACAGAATGAGTGAATTGTAGTCTTTTATGGCAAGCATGTTTTTTGCAATCTGGTTGATTATGCCAAACTGAGTTTCGTTTGAAAGGTCTGGTTTTTGAAGCTGGGCTTCTAGCTGAGCCTGTGTTTGTTTATAGACTTTTGAAACGTTATTTTGTGAGCAAGATATAAGAAAGAAACTTGTAAAAAAAATGATTGTTTTTGTAACTATTTTTAATGACCGCATGTTTTGATTGTAGCAAAGCTAAAACTTATTGGCAAGAAGTAAATTTCGTATTATAATGTTACTTGCTGTATTATATAGATATTTGACTGGAGTACTCTGATATTATGGGGAAAAGAGATAAAACAAAATCTTTTGCAAATTGTATTCTTGCATTAGGCTTGTTCCTTATTCTTGCCGGAATTTTTCTTCTGGTAGACCATTCTGATCACGCAACCCGAGTGTTTGCATTTCGTCCTGTCGTTCTTTTAACTTTAGGTTCAATTTTTTTATTTATTTCATTTGCATTTACGGAAAACGGTTATACTGTATTCGGTGGCATTTTTGCCCTTTTGATGGGTATTGTGTTCCTGCTGATAGATACTCACATTATCCCCTATTCATTTAGGGAAATGTGGCCGACTATAATGATAGGCTGTGGCATTTCGCTGTTGCCTGCTGTCTTTTACAAATTCCGCAGAATCAGATCGGTATATCTGTTTCCTGCTATAATGATGTGTGTGCTGGGGACTGTGTTTTTGATGTTTTCAATGCATGTTTTCCCTTTCACGTTCCGGCACTTTATTGTTAAGTGGTGGCCGCTTCTTATTATTTTGGGCGGTATAATTCTTATTTGTATTTTTGTCATTCAGCAGTCTGGAAATAAAAACTTTCCATACATGGAGGATGACTCTCTTGTTCAAGGGGATTATGAATGCTGAAAAGGATTTCTGCGCGATTCATCCTTATTGTCTCTGTGTTGTTATGCCTGAATTCTGCTTTAATTTCGGCTGCTTCTAAAAAAAACAAGAAATCATCCCAGAAAAAATCTTCAACAGGAGTAACTATTCCTGTTCCTGAAGCTGCAAAAAAGTCTCAGGAATATTTCGGTTCTGTTGCTCCTCGTATAATGGCTTTGATAGAAGATGGCTCTCCTCATTCTTTGAAACTTGCAACTTCTTTGCTTCATAGGAATGTAGAGGAAAACTATACTGAAAAAGAAAAAATATTGCTTTCTTTGTGCGAAACTATCATGCAGGTTGCTTGGCCTTCACAGATTGTTTCTTGGTCTGTTCCAGAATTTTCACGTACAGATGCATATTCTAATGCTGCATATAGTGCTGCAAACGGAATATTTGATTCCAAAGCTAAAAATGAAGATTTCCTTTCATTAGTGCTTCCGTGCTTGGTTATTTTGACAGTTCCTTCACATACTGAATATTATGGAAGAGTTGAAGAGGCTCTTTCAAAAGCCCTTGCAATAAAAAGTTCTTCTACTCTTGCGAATTACCTTATGGGTGTTCTTCTATATAATAGAAAAGAATTTGATGAATCCTATGCATATTTTTCAAAAGCACTGGAAAAAGATGCTTCCAATAAAGAAATCCTTTATTATGCTGCAAAAGTTTGTGATTATTCTAAGGATTATGCAACATCGCTTGCTTTAGGCGAAAAGATTTTAACCCTTGATCCCCAGGATCTTGAAACCTTAAAACTTGTATGTAATGTATATTATGCAGACGGTGCTTTGGAAAAAGCTGGAGAGTATGCTGCTAAGATACTGATGCTTGCACCAGACAGTTTTGAATATGTTCTTATGCGTGCAAAAATTGCCATGGCAGGCGGTGATTATGTAAAGACCTCTTCACTTCTTGATGCCTATTCAAGAAGTGGGTCTGTTTCTAAGGACTACTATCTGCTTAGAGCACGTTTGCAGAAAGAATGGAACAAAAATAATAATTCTGCGGTAGAAACAATAGGAAATGCTTTGCTGGCTTATCCTGATGATGCGGATATTATGCTTTATGCTGCTTCGATTGCTTCGGAAGTTAATATGAACATTGCTGGAAGTTCTGCTTTGGAGCTTGCACGTAAGGTTTTGCAGAAAAATGGCAGCAACAGAACGGCTGTAAGAATTTGTATTACGGAACTTGATAAAGCTGGAGATTATTTAAAGGCTTACGATTTGAGCAGCAGGATAATAAAAAATTCCTCTGCTACTATAGAAGATTTCTGTTCACATATTGATGTATGTCTTTCTTGCCGTAAGACAGAAGAAGCTTCTAAGATTGCAAAAAATCTGTATGCAAAAAATAGCCAGAATATAGATGTTCAGAAATCTTATGTAAAAGTGCTTGTTGCTTCTGCTCAGGATTCTGAGGCAGAAAAGCTTATAAATTCATTAATGGCTACTGCTGATTCTGAAATGAAGAGTTTCCTTTTCTATGAAAAGAGTTTCCTTTACGGAAGCGAAGCTTCTACACTGGAAAATCTGCGCAGCAGTTTGACTAATAATCCTCGTAATTCTGATGCACTTTACAGACTTTATCAGGTTTACTACAACAAAAAAGACTGGAAGCGTGCTCAGTACTATTTAAGACAGGTGGTTGCATTAAATCCTGTTGACTCTAATGCCCTCGCAAAAAATGAAGAATTGAATGTACTTTTGAAAAAATAGCCGTACATCGTTTCTGATACTTGCCATGCACAAGAAATAATGATATTCTAACTTACTGATTTTTAAACTTTAAAAAAGAAGGAAATAATCTATGTCTTTTTTACCATTATTTCTCCAGACTGCAGCTTCAGGTGATGCTTCTGTTGCTGGAGCCAGTACATTGGCAACATTTGTGCCATTTATTTTAATCATTCTGATAATGTATTTTCTGATGATTCGTCCTCAGAGCAAGAAACAGAAGGAAACACAGAAGATGCTTGACGCTCTTAAGAAGGGTGACAAGGTTGTTACAATCGGTGGTATCCATGGAACTGTAAGCTCTGTAAAGGAAAACATTGTTGTTGTAAAAGTTGATGACAACACTAAGATTGAATTCAATCGTACTGCTATTGCAAGTGTTGTAACAGACAAGCCTGCTCAGGAAGAAGCTCCTGCTGAAAAGAAGTCTTTCTTTGCAAAGAAAAACTCAGAAGGCGAATCAAAAGTAGAGGAAAAGAAAGATGAGTAAAAGAAGCCGTCTTGTTATTATTATTGCTGTTCTTGCAATGTGTTTTGTATTCCTTTGGCCTTCGATTCAGTGGTATGCACGTACTCCAAAGGAACAGCAGGCACTTGCTTTGAGTTCTCTTGAAAACATAAAGGACTATTCAAGCCAGAAAGCTGCTTCTGAAGTAAAGGAGCTTGTTTTCCAGGTTAAGTCTTATCCAGATGTTGAGCTTTCTGAAAAACAGATGTGGCTTAAGAAACATGTAGCTAAGAACTATAAGGATATGGGTGAGAAAGTTCCATCTCCTTTGACATTGCACGATGCTCTTGCTTCTTTCCCATCACAAGCTGCTTTGCAGAATGTTATTGAAGCTCGCTTTAGAAATGAAATCTTAAAGAATAAGAAGAATTATAAGAATTCCGTTAAGCTTGGTCTTGATTTGAGCGGTGGTATGAACGTTATTGTTCGTGCTGACCTTGATGCTGTTTTGAAGGCACAGGAAGGCAGTGTTGTTGCTGCTGATCCAGAAGCTTTGAAGCAGGCTGCAATGCAGCAGGCTATTGAAACTCTTTCAAGCCGCATTGACCGTTTTGGTCTTTCTTCTCCAACTATTCGTCAGCAGGGTGAAGATAGAATTTATATTGAACTTCCTGGTAGTGCAGAAACAGATCAGATTAACTCTATCATTCAGGGACGCGGCATTTTGAATTTCCGTCTTGTTGATGATGATGCAACTCAGGCTTTCCAGTTATTCTATGCACAGCATCCTGACAGCACATTCGATTCACAGGGAAGACTTGTAGATCCTTCTGTTATTCCTGATGATGATGAAGTATTTGGTTATTACCTCACAGACGAATATGGTTTGGATCAGCGTGTAAGTTATCTTGTTGTTAAGAAAGAGATTGTTCTTGATGGTAAGCATATTAAGTCTGCAACTGTTGGAAAGGAAAACCTTACAAACAAGCCTTCTGTAAACTTTACTCTTGATGCAGAAGGAACAAAGATTTTTGGTGACTTTACAGGCGAACATGTTCATCAGAGCCTTGCAATTCTTAGTGATAACAAGATTAAGTCTAATGCAACAATTCAGAATGCTATTACTGGTGGTGAAGTTGCAATTACAGGCTTTGGTCAGCAGGAAGCAAGAAATCTTGAAAAGGTTTTGCAGACAGCTTGGCTTGATGTTCCTCTTTCTGTAGAAAGTCAGCAGGTTATTGGTGCATCTCTTGGAGATCAGGCTGTAAAGCAGGGTATCTTTGCTTTGGGTGTTGGTCTTATTGCTATTATGCTCTTTATGCTCATCTGGTATAAGGGAGCTGGATTTAACGCATGTGTTGTACAGGTTTTGAATATGTACATCATGTTCAGTGTTTTGAGTGCATTGAACCTTACTGTTACATTGCCAACTATTGCCGGTATGATTCTTACTATCGGTATGGCTGTTGATGCTAACGTTATTATCTTTGAGCGTATAAAAGAAGAACTTCGTCTTGGAAAAGACAGAGCTGCTTCTATAAGTGCAGGTTTCGGTAATGCCCGTTCTGCAATTATGGACTCTAACATTACGACTTTGATTGCAGCATTCTTCATGACAATGCTCGGAACTGGTGCAATTCAGGGATTCGCAACTAGCCTTGTTATTGGTGTCCTTTCTACATTGTTTACAGCTCTTGTTGTTTCCCACCTTATCTTTGACTTTAATACTGAAGTAATGAAGAAAAAGGGAATGAGCATAAGCTGGGGGTTAAAGAAATGAATAAGAATTTTAAATTCAGCAAGGCCTTTCTTTGCTGTGCTATTATAAGTGCCACAATCATACTTAGCGGTGTTGTAAGCTTGTTTGTACGTGGTATAAATCTGGGAATTGACTTTCAGCCTGGTCTTATAGAAGAAGTTCGCATTGCAGATGCTGCAATGGAAATTACATATACAGGTTCTGCAACTGTAAGCATTGATGCTACTGCTACTGCTCTTGATGTAGTTATTAGTGGTGTTGGTGCAGAAAACGAGACTCGTACATTTACTTACGGTCAGAATCCTACAATTTCTTCTCTTGCTGATGCTCTCAACAAGATTGCAGGTATTAAGGCTGTTGTAAAGAGTTCTGGTGATGCTGATACATACGGTATTTTTACAAATAATGCTGTTACAGCTCGTCTTTCTTCTGATGTTCCTTATCGTCTTTATGTTTCTTCTGCAACTGCTGATGTTTCAATTGACGAAGTTCGTGACGTTCTTAAAGATCAGAACGTAGAAATTAAGCTTTTGGGAACAGATGCAAACCGCAGTTTCCAGTTGCGTACAAAGATTTCTGATGATTCTTCTTCAGTTCAGACTTTGCAGGATAATATTTTGTCTGCATTGCAGGCTAAGTTTGGAAATAACAGTGTTGCAATTATTAAGACAGACTTTGTAGGTTCAAGTCTGTCAAGCAGCCTTGCAGGAAAGTCTGTTGCACTTGCACTTGTAACACTCTTACTTATTTGGGCGTATGCTACAATCCGTTTCCATTGGGATTTTGCTCTTGGTTCTGTTGTTGCATTGATTCACGACTGTCTGATTATGTTTACATTTATCAGCTGGTCACAGGTTGAATTCTCTACAACTACACTTGCTGCAATCCTTTTGATTTTCGGTTATTCTATCAACGCAACTGTTGTTATTCTTGACCGTGTACGTGAAAACCTTAAGATTGAAGGAAACAAGAATTTCAATGATATTCTTGACAAGTCATTGAACGATACTCTTTCACGTTCAATAATTACTACTGTTACTACTTTGTTTGCTTCTATTGCACTCCTTGTATTTACAACAGGAAGCATCAAAGACTTCGCAATAGTTCTTACTGTTGGTCTTTTTTCTGGTTGTTACTCATCAATGTTCATCAGCTCTGGATTTATCTCATTTATGAGAAGAAATGCTCGTAAGAGTGTAAAAAAAGAAAAGTCTAAGGCTGCAGAACCAAATAACGTTGTAACAATGCCATCTAACTAATAAATGAAATCCACTGTGCTGGCACAGTGGATTTTTTTTTAACACTACAGTATACTTTTGGGCATGAAAGTTATTCGTGCCGCTGTTCTTGGCTACTGCATGGGAGTCCGTAGGGCTGTTGATGCCGCAGAAAAATCTCTGCAGGAAAATGAATCATTACATAAGCAAATATTTACTTTAGGTCCGCTTATTCATAATCCGACAGTTTTAAAAAATTTAGAAAACAGGGGACTTCGAGTTCTTTCTACAGAAACAGTTTCATCTGC
>CACXDK010000301.1 GCA_902766345.1 uncultured Spirochaetaceae bacterium
AATTACGGGCATGAGTATGCTCATACCCGTCATAATACTGCATGGCTTTTTCAAGAAAGTCTTTCTGTAAGTTCAAAGTTTTCATGGTCAAATAAATATAAGTCTGATTTTTTTGCAGCGGACTATGAAGTCTTTATTTCTTGGCTGTGTGATGCAGGTTTGTTAAAGCGTCGTTCTGACGGTTCTTTGCCAATTCCTGCTGAATGCCCAAAAAAACTGTATTTTTTAAAGCCTTTGACATATATGAATCTTAGCGGTGATGCAATTGGTGAAGCTGCTCATTTTTTTAAGATTCCTGCGTCAGATATTCTTATTGTACATGATGAAATTGAGCTGCCTGTCGGCACCGTGAGCTTGAAGTGGTCAGGTGGATTAGGCGGGCATAATGGTTTGCGTTCTGCAAAGGCTGTACTTGGTACTGCTGATTTCTGGCGCTTGCGTCTGGGGGTTGGAAAACCTGCTGATGGTGGTGTTGCCGATTATGTACTTGGTAATTTTACTGCTGATGAAAATATAATTCTTTCTCAGGTGTTTCCTCAGACTGCCGAATTGTTTGCAAAGCTTTTGACTTCTGCTAATCCTCAGAAACTTGTGGCAGAGTGGGGCAAGAAAAAGCTTCTTGCGGAAACTAAATAATGAATCATCTTTCTCCTAAAGAAATGTTAGACCTTGTAAAAGAGCCTGCAAAGGACTTTTCTGGGGCATGTGAACGCCTTTTACAGCTTATAAAGCTGTTAAGGTCGCCAGATGGCTGTCCGTGGGATAAGGTTCAGACTCCTCAATCTATGCGTCCGTGTCTTATTGAAGAGCTGTTTGAAGTTGTGGATGCCGTTACTAGAAACGATGCCTGCAATGCTCGTGAAGAATTGGGTGACTTACTTTTTAATACTCTTCTTACGGCTTATATGTATGAGCAGAATGGTGATTTTGCAATAGCTGATGCCTTGAATGATGTGACTGACAAGCTTATACGCAGGCATCCACATGTATTTACGGATAAAGAATTTGTTTCTGGGTTGTGGGATTCAATTAAAAACAATTATGAGGGCAGAAAAAAGGATTCTGTGCTTGATGAAGTGCCAGAAGGTTTTCCTCCTTTATTAAAGGCTTATAAGTATCTTAAAAAAGCCGCAAAGCAGAATTTTGACTGGACAAATGTACAGGATGTGTGTAAAAAGGTCTTGGAAGAGTTGAAGGAAGTAGAGGAGGCTACTGATTCTGCGGGGCATCTTGAAGAAGAAATTGGTGATTTACTTTTATCTGTTGTGAATTTAAGCCGTTTTTATGGAGTTGATCCTTCAAGTGCTTTAGCTCGTGCAAATGCCAAGTTTTATCGGCGTTTTACTTATGTAGAAAAATCTATGAAAGAACATTCTATTTCCATGACTCAAGATCATCTTTCTGATATGGAACGCTTCTGGCAGGAAGCGAAAAATCGCGAAGGTGATGCAAATAGCGCAAATCATCCTTAATAAAAGTGGACATTAAGCTGAATTTTTAGTAAAATGAGGCAATTACGTTATTTGTTGGAGTTAAAATGACTAATTCATTTATGAACATAGTATGTGAAGATGAAGAAAAGGATGAAAAAAAGAAGAATGATTCTCCAGATCCTCTTGCTGAAAAATTCTTAAAAACACGTCAGATTCTTTTAAGTGGCGAGATTAATGAAGAGAATGCAGAAAAAATAATCCGTCAAATTCTTATTCTTGAAGCAGATAGTGATAAACCAATATACATTTACATTGATTCTCCTGGTGGAGATGTTGATGCCGGTTTTGCAATTTTTGATGCAATCCGTTTTGTAAATGCTCCTGTATATACTATAGGAATGGGACTTATTGCGAGTGCTGCTGCTCTTATTTTGCTTGCAGCTCCAAAAGAACGCCGTCTTGGTTTACCACACAGCCATTATCTTATTCATCAGCCTTCAAGTGGAATGAAAGGTGTTGCTACGGATATTGAGATTCATGCTGCTGAAATTGCTAAGACAAAGGCAAAGTTGAACGATATTATTGCTTTTGAAACAGGTACTCCTTTGGATAAGGTTTCTCGCGATACTGATCGTGATTACTGGCTGGATGCAAATGAGTCTGTTGAATACGGTCTCATCAGCAGGGTTATTTCAAAGCGTTCAGATTTGAACTAACGGCAGTCTATGACTTTTGAACTGACGGATTCTCTTGCAGACGATATTCTTTTTGCCATGGAAGACCAGCAAACTGCCCGTGTGGTTGATGCTGAACATGGAACTGTCGTTTCTTCTGAGTCTGTGAATGTTGATGAAGTCAATTTTTATGCTCTGCCAGTCTGGTCAAGCGGAGACGGTTACTCCGTTTTGCAGGAGTTTACTAATAATTTACATGCACCGTTAGCTCGTGAAGAGTTAAGACGTGTTCTGACAGGTGGAAGGGGGGTTTTTAGAAAATTTAAAGATGTTATAAAATCGTACCCTGAAGTTGAGCGTAAATGGCATTTTTTTAAGAATGCCCGTATGAAGAAGCGTTTGAATGAATGGTACGGCTCTCTCCGTGAATCATGGGGGTTGGAACAGCTTGAATATTCTGAAGATGAATGCATTGATGAAACAGAAGAGCTTGTTCGCAGTGATTTTATTTTTAATACATACAATTCTGACAGGGACAGGAATTGTATTTCTCACGGATGCGAGTTAATAAGAGAAGAATACAGAAGCCAGTATCCTTTTGAAGTGGGTGATGCCGTTGGTTTTTTGTGGCAAAGACTGTCATCTTTTGCTGATTCTGATCAGAAATCTGGTTTTGTCTGTTACACTCAGTCAGAGGAGTTTACCGGATGTCTGCTTTTTTCTTATTATTCGTCCTCTTCAAAAAAAACAGCAGTTATAACTGATTTTTTTGTTGTACAGAATTACCGAGGGCTTGGTATTGGCAAGGAGCTTCTTGGTAAGTGTCTTGACGAGCTTAGAAGTCGCGGAATTCAATGGGTTTTAGTTTTTAATGCTGTCATCACAGATGCTATGGAATCTTTGTTAAATCAGAATGGATTTTCAAAGCTTGGTTCTAGCTATCTGGCAGATTTGTTAAAAGACAGTGATTAAGGAGGCGCGGTTTTCAAACGTTGTTTGTAAAACTGATTGTTTACCTCCAGTTTTATTAAGGAGATTTTTGAATGTATAATAACAATCCTAATGAAGAACAGATTATTTCTTTCTTAAAAGATGCTGTGGAAAATGTAAAAAATGCAAGTGAATCAGACATTCAGTTGTTTGATGCTATTAAAAAGCTGTATTCTAAGAATGTTCCTTTCTCAAAAAGAAAGTATGTTGCTGCTTATCTTGTAAAACAGGCACTTGCTGGTGGTCGTGGTCGTTTTGGTCATGACCGCTCAGATAGATTTGATAAATTTTCAAGAGATAGAAATGCTGACCGTTCTGCTTCTCGCAAGAGTTCTTCTGCAGAGCGTGCTGAGCATACAGAACGCACAGAGCGTCCTCCACGTGTTCAGATTGACGAAGCTGTTGCTTCTACAATTTTTGTAGGAATTGGTCGTAACCGCCGTGTATATCCTCGTGATCTTGTAGGTCTTCTTGTGAGCGTATGTGGTCTTGAAAGAGAAAGAATTGGTGATATCCGTGTTCTTGCAAATTATTCATTTATTCAGCTCTTTACAGAAGATTGTGAAAAGGTTATTAATTCATTGAATGGCTATGATTATCGTGGTAGAAAATTGAGTGTCAGCTATTCAAAGCAGAAAGATGATGATTCTTCTATAACAAGAGAAGAGTCTGAAGAAGCTGATATTTCTATTCCAGAGAATGTAACAAATGAATCTCATGGTGTTGTAGATACATCTGAAACTGCAAAGATTTTTGAAGCTCAGGCTGCTTTTGCCCAGCAGCAGACAAAAATCTCTTCTGGTGAATCTGGAATTGGTCAGAAGCCGTATTCAGAAACAACAGATGATGGTCAGGTGAAGTCTCACTTTGGATCAGGTGCTGCTTATTAATTCCAATATATCTTTATTGCACACGGGACCATTTGGCGTAAACACTTATATTGTTCCGCTAGATGAAAACCGTGTGTTTATTGTTGATCCTGCGTGCTGTGATTATAGTCATGATACGCAGGTAGTAACTGATTTTATTAAAAAAAATGAACTCGATCCTGTTGCTATTGTTCTGACTCATGGGCATTTTGATCATGTTGCAGGGCTCCCGATTTTACGTTCAGAGTTTCCTTCTTTACCGATATATATTCATGAAAATGATGCTCATTATGTGGGCAAAGATAGCGCTTCTGCTCATAAAGAAATTTTGACTGACATGGGCTTTGAAGCTTTTATTCCGTTTGTAAGTAATCTTCCTGAACCTACAGAACTTATGCATGAAGGGGATTTGCTTTTTTCCTCATGGAAAGTTATTCACACACCTGGACATACAAAAGGTAGTTGTTGCTTGTATTGTGAAGAAAAAAAATGGCTGTTATCTGGTGATACTGTTTTTTATGGTTCTTGTGGAAGAACTGATTTGGCAGGTGGTTCTGATTCTGAGATGGCTGACAGTCTTAAACGTCTGCATTCAGAATTTCCTAAAGATGTCCGTGTATTTTCTGGACATGGAGAAGTTGGTTTTCTTTTACCACAAGCCGGAAAATTCTGGGGCATATAAGTGACTCTTTAATTCTGACACTTCATAGAACATAAAGCCGAAACTTGAAGATTGTTTTTTTACGTTTAAAACTGCAAAGCATGGCAATTGCCTGTCTCTTGGGCGTGAACAGCTTCCTGGATTAAGGGTAAGCATTCCGTTGCTTTTTTCTCCTATTGCTACATGTGTGTGTCCGTATATTACGGCTTCGGCATTTTCTTCCTGTGCTGCTATTACTAAAGGCTTTGTTCCTTCATAGAGACAAAATCTATGCCCATGAGTAATAAAAAACTTATGTCCACATATCATTATGGTTTGCGTAAGTGGTGCTTTTATTCTTTCTTCTTGTGTTCTTAGAATGTAAGAGCCTGAATCATTATTTCCTTGTACTATGGCTATGACAGGTGGTATTATCTGTTGTACTGCATCATCATAGGTTGCCTGTACAAGAATGTGTAATAAATCTCCGATTCCATCACCACAAAAAATCAGGGCATCGGAGTAGGGACCTTTCTCGCTCAGTATAGATTTTAATTTTTCTTTTGCTCCATGAGAATCCGAGATAATAAGTACTGTGGCTTCATCTTTTTGTGCAAGATTTTCTATATCCTGACTACTTCCGATTAGTAATGTTTCATCTTGCGTAAGAACGTTCATAAAACTCCTTACTGTTCAATTACAAAATGGTTTATTGCCTGTAATCCTGTTTCTGGGTCTGTATATCTGCGTACTTTTTTTGCTCCGACAATAGTCTGTACGTGTTCCCGTAATTCTGTTGTAGGCTGTAGAGGTTCTGGATTTTCCTCAATATAGCGGACTGCCCTGATTACAATGCTTTCTGCTGTTTCTGCAAGTTGTGGTGTGATTGAAATCTCGTTTTCCATATCCTTGTCAGAATTACGTTCGTATTCAAGTATAAAATCGCATGTAGATTCTTGACCTAAAATATCATCCTGCGGCATAAGAGAGAATATTGCATTTGAATAAGGTGCGTCTTCTTCCTCGCTAGGTTTTGAACGCAAGCGGTATAATGCTTTATGAGTACCCTCTGGTGCTCCAAGTAGGATTATTCCTCTTATTTTTCGTTCGGTGATTATATCATAAAAGTTTGATATTCTTGATTTTACATC
>CACXDK010000302.1 GCA_902766345.1 uncultured Spirochaetaceae bacterium
AAGCATCCATTTCCAGAAGCTGAAATAAAGGAGAATAAAAATGAAAATTGATAAAGAATTACGTTCATATGTTGATTCTTTTTTTCAATCATATACATAAATTCGTTTGAAGAGACAAAGGTCGATGGAATTATAGCATCTGTAATTGGTGGAAGAAAAGGTAATGAATGGAATGGATAATCAGCGCTTTTACTGATAACAAGGATATCCTGAATAATATCGATTTTGTAGCTATGGATCAGGATGAGCTTTACGATATTCTTGATGAAAATCCAGAGAAGGTATATCTATATGAAGAGAAGTTTACTATTCCTTTCGGTGCTAAAAATATAAGCTGTATCGGCGTAAACAATCCTCTTGTAATTATTGAAAGTGGTAATTATGTTTTCGAATATAATGAGGTAGGAATTACATTTAAAAATGTTCATTTTGAGGAATCGGTAAATTCATATATCGCTAAAGGTGAATTATATTAAGGGAGTTAAATCTCTTAGTATATCATGATATGTATAATGTTTTAAGGAGGGATTGGTATGGCTGTTTATGCAAAAACAAAAGATGAATTAAAAAAGTATATCGAAAACAAGGAATCAGAAATAATAGTAGAAGGGAAACTAGCAAAACAACTAAAAAAATGTGAGGTACTAAAACATGCAACACCTGCTAACATTGCTATTCTAACAGGATCAATTGCTGCTGTAGGAGCTACTATTGCCGCAATAATCTTAAGTTCAGGTCCAACTATGGGATTGTCTTATATATTAGGAACGCCAGCTGTAGTAACAGAAGCAGCATTATTGGGTTCTACATTCTCAATAGGAACAGCAGCTGCTGTTACTATGCTTATTCTTGGATCTAGTTTAGGAGCGTCAATATTAATTTCTTTATTTAAGGATTATGAATCTGAATTTGAGGCTGGTGTAGACAAAGGAAAAGCATACTTTAAATTCAAAAGGAAGAAAGAAAAGTAATTCATCATATAATTTGTTACAGTTATAAGCTTTTTGATTCCATCACACAAAAATATAGAATATATGAAAAATGATAAAACAGTAGAATCTCCCCATTATGGGGAGATTCTCTTTTTTTAAAATTGTCAAAAAATATCAAAAATCTAAAATATGCCAGACCAAAGCCATACAACGTGATGAGAATGTTGATTTGTGTTCTCTCTTAATAAAGCAACTACTATAACTCAATCATACAAACGAGAATTCTATAGCACAAACATTCCCATTTTGAAGTTGTATGATGCTCAGTGCTCCGCATCATCCTTTAATTTTAAAGCATATTCATTCAAGAGCCGAATAACACGGTAATCCCACACAAAATAACAGTTTGAACAACTAATGTATCCGCCATATGAATTCTTTGGAAAGGCAATATTACCGTATTCGACACCTTTCTTGGTTATAACGTAATTACCGGGCTCACCATCAATCAAACCGATTTCTTTCAGGCGTTTGTTTACGGCTCTGGCAGACATCCCAAGTCTTTTACCGATCTTACCTGCTGACATAAATTCGTACATAACAATTACTCCTTTGCTTTTTATTTTACATGAGGCTTGAAAACCTTGTGAAACTCTTTTTTCTGTTTATCTTCAGGCTTTACAACAAGTCTGCATTCCTGACCTGTGGCATCTGCCATTCTCTGTGCTATAGGAAATAGAGTTGAGTTGTCAGCGTACATCATATTTCCGTTAATGTAGTTTGTTGGACTAATTGCAACATGAGCGTGATACTCCGAGTCACCACGTTTTTTATTATGAATTCCTATCAATGCCAGATGATCATCGGTTATTGGCTTGAATATCTTTTCAGACAGTTCCATAGCCTGCTCCGCCGATGATGCAGTTTTCTTTGTAAATGACAGTACATAGTGGAACAAAGGAGTCTTGTTTTCGTTGTTATAAAATCTGGCTGTTTTACTGAACTGCATAACAGCAATATCCGGATCATGAGTTGTTACCCCAAATCCTTTTGCGAGTACTCGGCGCTCATCAATAGGATATTTGACTGCATTTTCAAGATATTCCTGTCCTCCGTTGGTATGAAGATTCACTTCACAAATTTCCATAGCTCATTCACCCTTTCTTGCAGATTTTTTGTAGCTTCAGTATTTGCATTTGTCATGTCTGTAGCGATATTTACTATATTCTGGATTTTTGCAATAACTGCAGGTGTCAGCACAGACTTATGATGCTGCATCCTGTAAATCGCAACTTTCGATA
>CACXDK010000303.1 GCA_902766345.1 uncultured Spirochaetaceae bacterium
CCATATATGGCGCTTTGATACCTTTCAAAAAAGGAATTCCGTGGTATACTGTAACAAGGGTATGTCATGAGGATTCCACTGTGAATCTTGCAGACGCCGCAAAAGATATAATCTTCAACTGTCTGCATACGAAAAGATTGTTTACTTAGAGCAAAGGGCATTATTGAAGTTTATCCAGACGGGCATAGCCGAGTCCGACTTAACACGGAGGCTTAATGATATGGTAGAAAAACAGAAAAAAATTGAGGCAAACAAAAAACTATACTTTACCTGGAGCCTTCATGATTATGACGTGAAGAATGAAGGTAGGCGAGAAGGTCTCCGTCTTGGCAGGAAAGAAGGCAAAGAATCTAAAGCTATTGAAAGTGCCCGAAAATTTCTTTCCATGAAGCTTCTTACGCATGAGCAGATTGCTGAAGGTGTAGGGCTCCCATTGGAAAAGATCGAAGAGCTTGCACTGGAAATCGATACTGCAAAATAACGTTAGAAGGCTGCTGTAATAGGCAGCCTTTTTTATTTGCGTTTTTTATGCTAATAAAATAAAAAACGCTCGTCAAACCTTATACATATCTTTTAAAGAAATCAGTATAGTGTCTGTCAGTTTTTGAGTCTCAAACCATTTTGAAAATCCGCTTAGGGAAAACAAAAGGTATTTTTCAATTTTATATTTTGAAGAAATTAAAGCTGCTCTTCTTTTTAGTGTTTCAAGGACATTCTTATCTATTGCATCGTTCTTGAATTTACATTCTCCTATTACTGCTGTTTTGTCAGCATTGGAAATAGCAACAATATCAATGTCAGCAGTCTGCCAGATTTTTTTACCATTCTCATCTTCAAGTTGCTCCATTCCCCAATAGGATCCGGCTTCTGTTATGAAACTTCCAAATTTTCCTTGTATGCCTTGTTCAAGAGTGTAGTATCTTGCCATGTCTTCAAATACACTACCCATGAATAAATGCATGGAATGTTTTACTATTTTTTCATAGTATAAAGCACCTTGTCCCATTTCAATTACGCTGTAAGCATTAGGAATGAATTCATACCAGAATTTAAACATACTGTCTTTAAGTACATACTGAGTCTTTTTTTTGTTCTTTTCCTCTGTAATACATTTTCTTCGTTCTACAAGTCCTACTTCTATAAGCTTTTCCAAGGAATACAGTACCGTGGGTTCCTTTTCGTGAATTTTTGATGCAATGTTATTCAGAGAATTTTCACCAGAAGCTATCTGTTCAATAATATTATTAACCAGCGTTATGTCAGAAAATTCCTGCGATAAAAGATTTTTTGTTTCGTCAAATAGGTATCCATTTGGATTGAAGAACTGATTTTTTATGTTTTCATCAAGAGTTTTGTTTTGGTCAAATAAAGCTAGGTATTTTGCTACTCCTCCTGTAACTCCATAGCAAATAGCCTTTTCTTCTATAGAGTAAGATGGTACGAATAATGCTGCATCTCTGTAGTTAAAAGCTTCTAGTTTTATTTGAGAATCTCTACGTCCGAATAATGGACTCTTTTCGCTTAAAATCTTTTTTTCCATAAAGCTAAGAGAGGAACCGCAGATTATGAGCATTATGTTTTTTTCAGGCCACTTGGTATCAATATATTTCTGAATTATGGAAAGAAGACTCTCATCTTTTTCTGCCCAGTAAGGAAATTCATCTATTACAATAATCAGTTTTTCATTATTAGCATTGTCTGTAATGACATCGAATATACCTTCGACTGTTGAAAATTTTGCATCTGTATAAGCTGGTGCTAAAATAGAAAGTGTTTGTCTGGAAAAAAGTTCGAGATTTCGTTCTGCTCCTACTTTTGTAGCTGTATAAAAAATAGCTTTCTTGTCTTTTACAAATTCAGTTATCAAAGAAGATTTGCCGATTCTTCGTCTGCCATAAATAACGGTCATGCTAAAACCAGTTTTATCGTAGGTTTGTTTTAATGTATTTAGTTCTTTTGTCCGTCCTATAAACATTGCATTTCTCCTTTGTTATTTTTTTATTCAAATCAATTTTATTAAAATCAATTTGAATAAAATTGATCTGAATAAACAATATCATATAATATAAGAATTTACAACATTTTTCCATTTGTATGGGGACTAAACTTGCTTTATATATAGAAGAGAGTTTGTTTTTTTAATCCAAATTCAAAGACATTGCAAAAAAAATCTTGCAGGATTAGTGGATGCCAATCTAATCTGCAACTTTATACAGAAACTTGTAATTGATATATTTCTACTTTTTTGGTATGTTAATACGGTAATGAAAATAGATACAGCAATAGATAATATTCTTTCCTCCTATGATAAGTATGGTGGAATCAACCTTGAAGAAGCTCAGCATTTTCCTAACCGTCAAAATGTAATAGACATTCTTCATGATATTCACTTTCTGATTTTCCCAGGGTTCCGTACTGCAGACGATATTGACCGTCAGACATTGCGCTATGTAACAGGCCAGCGTGTCAACAGAATTGTTGCCATGCTTACCCGTGAGATAAAAAAGGCTCTTCTGTATACCGTTCACAATGCAGAAGTTGAACAGTCTCACTGTTTTAAGCTTGCAGAGCAGACAAGTCTTGCTCTTATTGAAGAAATTCCAGAACTCCGACGTATGATTGGAAAGGATGTGCAGGCTGCCTATGATGGAGACCCTGCTGCAAAATCTACAAAAGAAGTTATTGTTTCGTACCCTGGACTTGAAGCTATAGTAGTTTATCGTGTTGCTCATTTTCTTATTAAAAGCGGTGTTCCTGTTATCCCTCGCATCATGACGGAATACGCACACAGCCGTACTGGAATTGATATTAACCCGGGTGCAGAAATTGGTGAAAGCTTTTTCATTGATCATGGTACAGGTGTTGTAATTGGCGAAACGACTGTTATTGGTAATAACGTAAAAATCTATCAGGGTGTGACATTGGGTGCATTGAGCGTAAAAAAGGAATTGATGAACAAAAAAAGACACCCTACTATAGAAGATAATGTTACGATTTACGCAAATTCGACAATTCTTGGCGGTCAGACTGTTATTGGTCATGACTCGGTAATAGGCGGTAATACTTGGATTACACGCTCTGTTCCTCCAAATTCTACGCTGACTCAGGGCAAGCGTCAGGATCCTACGGATTAAATTCGCTAAATTTTCAGAATTTAGTAGAATTTGCAATGAATTTCCAAAGGTGCTTATTGACAATATGAAATTATTCAGTTATAGTACCAAAACACATATTCAGTTTCAATGCTCTTGTAGCTCAGTCGGTAGAGCACATCGTTGGTAACGATGAGGTCAGCGGTCCGATTCCGCTCGGGAGCTGTGAAGAAAATTAGTAAGGAGCAAATTTATGGCAAGCAAGAAAAAGTCAGCCGTAGAAATCATTGCTTTGCAGTGTACTGATTGCAAGCAGAAGAACTATACAACATATAAGAACCGCAAGAACATCAGCGGTAAGCTCGAGAAGAATAAGTATTGTCCATTCTGCCGTAAGCAGACTCTTCATAAGGAAACAAAAGTAAAATAAAAATATTTTAGGTCAGTAGCTCAGTTGGTAGAGTCCCGGTCTCCAAAACCGGTTGTCGCGGGTTCGAGTCCTGCCTGGCCTGTTAATTTTCATAAAAAGAGGATTTTGTAATGAAGAAGTTTGTCCAGTTTTGCAAAGAATGTGCTGCAGAGTTAGGAAAGGTTGTTTGGCCTTCACGTGATGAAGC
>CACXDK010000304.1 GCA_902766345.1 uncultured Spirochaetaceae bacterium
GATAAAAACGGCTCAGGTGCTAATGCTAACGGTTCTAATAAGGACAATGGTGCAAACGGCACTGGAACACAGCTTGAGGCTGATAATCTAGATAAATATCGCACTTGGTATTCTCCTGCAATGAATGATGTCCAGCGGTGCGGATATTTCTATACAACTCCTGAAATCTGCAAGTTCAGCATGATAGAAGGTGCATTCAAGAAAATTTCTGGTTATAACAAGAGTGCTTATGGCTTTGTCTTTGGCTATAGTGAACCAAATGGCAGAATGCTCAAAGATTATATTCGCTTTGAAATAAATGTAGACGGCGAATATGCTTTGTACACATGGGATGGAAAAAACTATACCGACCTTGTAGAAAAGAATTCTAACGGAACTGCATATTTCTATAAGAATTCTGCAATCCAGAAAGGTTATAATGCTCAGAATAAAATCAAGATTGTAAACAACGGTAATACGTTCAGCGTTTATGTCAATAATACTCTTATTCAGAGCAATATTCCTGCATTGAAAAACGGAACAAAAGGTGTTATGGCTTTCTTTAGCGTAGGTAAGCCAGATCAGGAAGATTTACCTGCAACACCAGTAAACGTATCAATGAAGATTACTGACGCTCAGCGTGCAAACTAAGTTGCTATGACGGATCTGCAGTATAAGGCGTTCTGTGAATACAGAGATCAGATGAAATCTTTGTGCAGTAAGTGGCTCTCCTTTTCTGATGAGCTTCGCCCACTGCAGATTGCCGCCTGTCTTAAAGATACTCCAGAGTATCCTCTTGAAACCTCTGTTGTATATAACAAAGCCTATGACGAAATTACAAAAGATAGTGAAATAAAGCTGATTGTTATAGGCGATAACCCTGGAAAAGAAGAGCAACTTGCTACAAAGAATAGATATCTTGTAGGACAGAGCGGACGCATTGCAGAAGGCTTTTTCCGTAGAAACCCAGAATTAGGCATTGATTTTAGAAAGAATGCCATCATAATGAATAAAACTCCTATTCATACTGCTAAAACAACTCACCTGAAATATCTTAATGCAAACGGTTCTGAAAAAATAAAAAATCTTTTGCTTGAAAGTCAGCTTACAATGGCACGTCTTGCAGCTCAATTGCATCAAAGGCTTGAAACTGCACAGTTGTGGCTTGTGGGATATTCTGAACTGAAAGGTAAAGGTGTGTTCTTAAATTACAAGGATGAATTGCTACGCTGCTATAAGAATGAAGATGGGAGCATAAAAAAAAGCTGGAACAGCGTATTTGTGTTCCAGCATTTTTCAATGAATAGATTTCTTATTGATCTTTCCCAACATCGTGGTGAAGACACCTTACAAGAAAGTCTGTTCCGCATTGGAACAGACCATAGAAAAGAAATATTCCTATTTTAGAAACATTTTCAACAGATTTAAATTCTTCTTAGTCTTATTAAAACGGTATGAAAGCTTTGCCTTTTCTGACTGAATAAGGATTGCCTTACGGTGTGAGAAAGTGTTAAAGCCTGCTTCTCCATGATAAGACCCCATACCGCTTTCACCGACGCCACCAAACGGAACTTTACTTGAAGCAAGATGACATACTACATCGTTGATGCATCCACCTCCAAATCGCAATGTCTTTGTTATTGTCTTTTGAAGTTCCTTATCTGTACTGAAAAGATACAAAGCAAGAGGCGACTGTTTAGAACTAATAAAATCAATTACATCTGCAATGTGCTGATATGAAATGACTGGCAATAAAGGTCCGAAAATCTCTCCTTTCATAAGCTGAGAGTTTTCAATGTCTGGCGATTTTATGCTGCCTAAATCTATTACAGTCGGTGCAATTTTGTTGCTTACAAAGTCCATCTGTGCTTCTGGGCAAAGAGTTGTAAGGTGTACAAAATGGCGCTCGTTTATAATCTTTGGATAATCTGGGTTTTCCAGCGGTTTTTCTGAGAATTGGAGTGCTATTTCTTTTTCAAGGTTTTCAATTAACTGCTGACGGACATTTTCATCTACCAGAATATAGTCTGGAGCAACACAAGTCTGACCTGCATTAAGGAATTTTCCCCATACTATACGCTTTGCAGCAACTGCAAGATTCGATGTACTGTCTACAATACAAGGACTTTTTCCACCCAATTCCAGACATACAGGTGTAAGGAATCGTGATGCACTGCTCATTACAATTTTTCCAACATTCTGACTTCCTGTAAAGAAGATAAAATCAAAGTGCTGATTTAAGAGTGCATGGTTTTCGCTGTAACCACCCTGTACCACAGTGACATAGTTTGCATTGAAGGTCTTTGCAATAAGCATGTCTACAACGTTATTTGTATTTATGCTGTATTCAGAGGTTTTGAGTATAACTGTATTACCAGCAGCAATTGCACTGATAAGTGGCGAAATTGAAAGCA
>CACXDK010000305.1 GCA_902766345.1 uncultured Spirochaetaceae bacterium
ACGTATGATGGGGAAGTCATTTTTGACAGTGAAAAGAAAATAAAAGCGGATATGCTTCCTTATCGCCGTAAGATGCAGATTGTTTTTCAGGATCCGTATGCATCTCTTGATCCTCGTATGACGGTTGGAGACATAATAGGCGAGGCTCTTGATATTCATAAATTATATGACAGCAAAAAAGAAAGACGTGAAAAAATTCTTTCCCTGCTTTCTACTGTTGGTCTTAATTCTGAGCATGCAAACAGATTTCCACATGAATTTTCTGGCGGACAGAGACAGAGAATAGGTATTGCCCGTGCTCTTGCCGTAAATCCTCAGTTTATTGTTTGTGATGAGCCAGTTTCTGCCCTTGACGTATCAATTCAGGCACAGGTGGTCAATATGTTTGAGGACTTGCAGAAACAGATGGGGCTTACATATCTGTTTATTGCCCATGATCTTTCCGTTGTAAATCATATTTCAAGCAGAATTGGCGTTATGTATCTTGGACATCTGGTTGAAATGGCAGATGCCGATGAATTGATTTTCCATTCTGCACATCCTTATACCCGTTCTCTTATTTCTGCAGTTCCTATTGCAGATCCTAAGACGGCTCGTGCAAATAAGAGAATTGTACTTGAAGGGGATGTTCCTTCTCCTTTGAATCCGCCAAGCGGATGTCCGTTCCGTACTCGTTGCCCTTATGCAGATGAGCAGTGTGCTGCTGAAAAGCCAGAATTTAAGGAAATTGGCAGTGGTCATTATGCTGCATGTCACCATCTGGATAAAGTTAATTAATAAATTGTCTGTTAATTCATATTGGAATTAATGGACGGGAGGAAAATTATGAAGATGAAACTGACTGCGTTGGTTTCAATTATTACACTGGCAGGTTTTGGTTTTGTTTCTTGCGGTAAGAAAGCTGGAGCAAAGGCAGATGCAAAAGGCACTGAAGTTCATGTTCAGATAGGACCATCACCTGAAACTATTGACCCTGCACTTAACTCTGCTGTTGACGGTGCAAACATGATTCTTCATGCATTTGAAGGTTTGCTTAAGTTCGATCGCAATAATAGCATTGTTGCAGGTCTTGCAGACAAATGGGAACAGTCAGAAGACGGACTTACATGGACATTCCATCTTCGTCCAGATCTTAAGTGGTCAGACGGTTCTGCACTTACTGCAGAAGATTTCGTTTACTCTTGGAAACGTGTTGCAGACCCTGCTACAGCAGCTCCTTACGGCTATGATCTTTTGAATCTTGTTGTAGGTTTTGATGAAGCTTCTGCTGGTGACCTTGATAAGCTTGGGGTAGAAACTCCTGATGCAAATACATTCGTAGTACACCTTACAAATCCTTGCATCTACTTTGATAAGATTGCTGCTTTTGCTGTTCTTGTTCCTGTAAAGAAGGCTACTATTGAAGCTAACGGTGACAGCTGGACTGTAAACCCTAAGACATACATTACAAGTGGTCCTTACTACATGACAGAATTTACTGATGGTGCTCAGATTGTATTTACAAAGAACCCTTATTACTGGGATGCTGCAAGCATTACATTTGACAGAATTGTATGGCATCTTATTGAAGATGCAAACACTTCTTATACTGCATATAATCAGAATGAAATTCAGTTGATTAAGGATGTTCCTACAGAGGAAATAACAGCTCTTCGTGGAAATGAAGAATTCTATCTTGAACCTCTCATGGGAACTTACTATGTAACATTCAATACTCAGAAAGCTCCTTTTAATAACAAGAAAGTTCGCGAAGCTCTTTCTCTTGCTATTGACCGTGGACATGTAGCTTCAACAATCATGCTTGGAACTTATTCTCCTGCATTGAATTTTGTTGGTGCTGGTGTTTCTGATGCTACACCTGGTTCTTCTTTTGAAGAAGTTACAAAGGCAAAATATGGCGATCACTTCCATACAGACAACTATGCTGCTGATCTTGCAAAGGCAAAGCAGCTTCTTGCAGAAGCAGGATATCCTGAAGGAAAGGGCTTCCCTGTATTTGAATATCTTACAAACGATGCAAGCTATCACAAGGCTGTTGCTGAGTACCTTCAGGCTGCATGGGCAGAACTTGGTCTTACAATGAACGTAAACATTCAGGAATGGAAGACTGTTACTGCTGACCGCCGCTCTGGAAACTTTGATGTTGCTCGTAATGGTTGGGTTTATGACTGGGATGATCCTTCAAATATGATTAACCTTCTTGAGACTGGAAACGGTAACAATGATGGAAAGTATTCTTCTAAGGAATTTGACAAGTATGTTGATCTTGCAAGAAATACTACAGACGTTGCAAAGCACTATGAGTATTTGCATGAAGCAGAGCAGGTTCTTTTGAATGATGCTGCTATGGCTCCTGTTGCTTACTATAATGAGTTCTGGCTCCAGAAGAAGAATCTTAAGGGTACATGGCATTCTCCTTATGGTTACTGGTACTTAATGTACGGAAAGCTTGAATAGAATTTTTTATTGATTTCATTTATGCCCGTTACGTTAATTGACGTGACGGGTATTTTTTTGAAAAAATTATAGGTTTTGATAGTAAAGACAGGTAATTGCAATACCCTACTTGAGAAAAGCTGATTTTTGCATTATTATAAATCTTTGTGAGTGTAAAAACAATAAACAGCCCCGAAGGGGAAAAAATAGTAATTCAAGGTGCGAGAGAGCATAACCTTAAGAATATAAACGTAGAAATTCCCCGTAACAAGCTTGTCGTAATAAGCGGACTTTCTGGCAGCGGAAAGTCTTCTCTTGCGTTTGACACTCTTTTTGCCGAAGGTCAGCGACGCTACATGGAAAGCCTTTCTTCTTATGCACGTCAGTTTTTGGGCAGAATGGACAAGCCTGATGTTGACCTTATTACAGGGCTTTCTCCTGCTATTTCAATTGAACAGAAGACTACTCACAAAAATCCTCGTTCTACAGTTGGTACTGTAACAGAAATATACGATTATTACCGTCTTTTATATGCCAGAATAGGTGTTCCTCATTGTCCTCAATGTGGAAGAGAAATCCGCGAACAGTCTGTAGATCAAATTATTGATACTATTCTTTCCTGGAATGCTGGGACAAAGCTTACGATTCTTTCTCCTGTAATAAAGGGGAAAAAAGGTGAGCACCAGAAGATTTTAGATGATGCAAAAAAAGCTGGATTTGTACGTGCAAGAATAGATGGTCTAATGGTTAATCTTGAAGATGCTATAAAGCTTGATAAGCAGAAAAAGCATACCATAGAAATTGTGGTAGACCGTATTGTCCTAAAAGAAGACATTCGTAAGCGTCTTGCGGATTCTGTGGAAACAGCCCTTAAAAGCTCTAATGGTGTACTTTCTGTTCTTCGCCGTGTGAATAAGACTGATTCTTCTTACAAGGAAGTTACTGAAGCCCTTGATGCCAAGGGAACTCCTTATGACCGTGATTCAGACTTTATAGAGCAGGAAGTATTCTTTTCTCAGAAAAATGCT
>CACXDK010000306.1 GCA_902766345.1 uncultured Spirochaetaceae bacterium
ATCAATGATGTTCTTCATACATTAAAACCTAATGAAGCAAAGGTTTTGAGTATGCGCTATGGTCTTAACGGTACAAAGCCTATGTCATTAAAAGAAGTGGGCGATGTCTGCAATCTTACAAAAGAAAGAATCCGTCAGATTGAAAAACATGCCCTCGTACGCATGCAGCACCCACGTCGTATGGAACGCCTTGCAGCTTATGTCGCTTGAGTTTGTATAAATTCTTTTTTTGCCTGCGTAAAGGCATCGTATCTTGCAAGAGTGAGCATATCCTTATCTCTTGCAAGATCTGCGAGACCAAAGGCAAGGTAACCTGATTGAGCGGTGCCAGCAATTTCACCTGGTCCGCGTAATCTTAAATCTTCTTCTGCAATAACAAATCCGTCTGTACTTTCATGCAGTGCCTTTAATCTGGCAATACCGCTTTCTGTAATATTTTTACCGTAAATTAAAAAACAATATGATTGTAAAGAACTTCTTCCGACACGGCCCCTCAACTGATGCAGTTCGGCAAGTCCAAATCTGTCTGCATGTTCTATAACGATGCAGGTTGCATTTGGCACATCTACACCTACTTCTACAACAGTAGTTGCTACTAAAATTTGTATTTTATTATCCCTGAAATCAGCTAGAATTTGATGTTGTTGCTCTTCATCTGTTTTACTATGAATGGTTGCACATTTGAATTCTTTGTAGATTGACGAAAGATATTCTGTCATTTCTTCTGCTGATTTCAGGGTTTCTTTTTCTGAAGAATCTTTTTTATCACCAATACGTGGGTACACAAAATAAGCCTGATGTCCCTGTAGAAGTTCCTTTCTAACTGCATCATACACATTATGCTCATGACCCATGACGCTTAAATATGTTTTTGTAGTTTTTCTACCCTCGGGCATTGTTTTTATTGTGCTTACATCTAAATCCCCAAACAGAGTAAATGCTAGCGTTTGTGGTATTGGCGTTGCACTCATCATGAGTACATCTGGCGAATGAGAAAAGCCATTGTGAGTAATTCTTCCTTTTGCAATAATAGATTCGCGCTGTGTTACACCAAAACGATGTTGTTCATCTATGATTGCAAAATGCAAATTCTTGTACTGTACATTGTTACTGAACAGTGCATGTGTACCCACCGCAATATTAATGCTTCCGTCTTTTAGTGCCGTCAAAAGCCTTCCACGTCCTGCAGATGTCAGGTTTCCTGTAAGAAAGGCTGGCTTTACCCCCAGCGGTTCAAGTAGTTTTGCTGCGTTTTCTGCATGCTGTCTGGCAAGAAGTTCCGTGGGAGCAAGCAGGGCACATTGACCACCGTAATTAATAATTCTAAGGCACAAGAAAAAACATACCAGTGTTTTACCACTTCCGACATCCCCTTGCAAAAGTCTTTGCATTGAAAAGGGGGTGCCTTTTATTTTTTCAGGAGTATTGTATATTGCATTTAAATCATTTTCACTTTTATCAATGTCAAGATTCATTTCATAGATAGCCTGCATCTGATCTTGAGTTAGTTCAAAAGGAAGGCGCTCTAGCAACTGTTTCTGCAAAGGGGAAAGTGATTTTAGGAACTTTTCTTTTTGTAAATCTGGTGTAGTAAAAAATGGCGCCGCAGATGGCGGCGCATTTTTTGTGCCGTCTTCAAGTTCATTAACCGATGGCAAAAATCCTCTGTGTGCAACAGCTCTTTTTGCCATGTTATATTCAAAATGATATAACTCTTCATAAATAAGAGTACGCCTTGCATCTTGAGCTTGCTGCAATGTTTGTGGTGTATGAATTTGTATTATAGCCTGTGATTTTGAAAGTAAGTTTCTTTGACTAATAATCTCATCAGGAATTTCATTGTCAATTGCTTTTGCATATTGCTTTAATGCGCATGCAACGGCTTTTTGAAACACCTTCTGTGAAAGACCTTCTGTTAAAGAATAAATTGGAATAACCCTGCTATCTGGCAGGGTTTTTGTATTAAAATCTTCCCTATTACCATCATAACTGAGCCTTTGTACTTCAAAATCCGTAGACTGCAATTCCCCGTATTTTACTTGGAAAGAACCTGTTACAAGGACAATGCTGCCAATTGGAACTGATTTTTCTAGAAAAGCTCTGTTAAAAGCAATAAGACAGGCCTGTGCAGAACCGTCTGTTATGAAGATTTTGAGAGTCTTCATGTTACCGTAACCAAACCACGTGTGCCCAGTTACCGTACACACCGTATGCACTTTTTTCGTAGTCGCATAATCTGCAATAAGTACTGTCTTTGTTCTGTCTTCATAGTCTCTTGGATATGCACAAAGCAATTGCCCGACAGTAAAAATATTGAGTCGGGCAAATAGTTTTGCTGTAGAAGGACCTACACCCGAAAGAGTGTCAACCGCAGTACCTATATCAGAAAGTTTCATGTGTTATTAGAAAGGAATGATTCTATAAACTAATTGTGCAATGAATTCAAATACAAGGCTTCC
>CACXDK010000307.1 GCA_902766345.1 uncultured Spirochaetaceae bacterium
CAATTCCACTCTCAACCTGTCGCATCAAAAAGCAGCAGAAGAGATTATGAAAGATTACATTGCCTACGCAAACTCAGAGTATAAAAAAGACATAAAAAACAGGCAAAATAATGCATTTAAGAAGTACGTTCCTATGACATCTTTGTTGAGTCTTATGTTTAACCTTCCAAGTCTGCGTGTAAGCGGTCAGAAAAATGAACTTACTGCAATGAAAGCATACCGTGAAAAAGTAAATCCTGTAATAGATGTTATGTCCCTCATGCTAGGCATGGACACATTAAAAACAGAAGTTGTCAACCGCGGAAATGCCCTTATACAACAGAATACAGAAAAAACAACAATTGAAGGAACAATGGTTGCCATTGAAAATGAAACAGGCTATGTAGATGCATTAGTCGGTGGTTCAAAATACGACCATTCAAATCAGTTTATCAGGGCTGTCCAGTCAAAACTGCAGCCAGGTTCAACCTTTAAGCCACTCTACTACTCTGCAGCAATTGACAGCAGAGAATTTACAATGTCATCTGTAATAAGTGACACCCCGTATGTTTTCCACAATGAAGACGGTACTCCATATATCGTTCAGGACTTCAAGGGTGTATACGAAGGTGATGTTCAGATGTGGTATGCACTTGCCCATTCCATGAACATTCCATCAATCAAAGTATTGGATAAAATCGGATTCCAAGCTGCCATAAACAGAGCGTCAGCTTTGCTTGGACTAAAACAGACAGAATTCCAGGAACGAAACCTTATTCCTGTCTATCCAATCGGACTTGGAGTTTGTTCCGTTCGCCCTATTGAAATGGCAAAAGCCTTTGCAACTTTCGCAAACAATGGAAAGGAAGTTACACCTATAGCAATCCGGAATGTTCTTGACAGAAACGGAAAAGTAAAGCTTGATCCTGAACGAGAATTGCGTACAGCTCAGAAAAATATGGGCAACAGCATACAGATAATCAGTCCAGAAACAGCATTTATCATGCAGGAAATGCTTAAAAAGACTGTAGAAACAGGAACATTACGTTATGGTTCCGATTTCGATTCTACTTCGTATACAATAAAAAAGCGTAAAGGACACGGCAATAAATTCTCATTCAAAAACAGTAATGGAGATGCATTCTTAATGCCAGCAGCTGGTAAAACAGGAACAACGCAAAACTGGGCAGATGCATGGACTGTAGGATTTACACCTTATTACACAGCTGCATTCTGGTTTGGTTTTGACCGCCCGGGACAGTCTCTTGGTCTTTCAATAACAGGTTCAACCCTTGCAGGTGTTGCTTGGGGCGATTTTATGCACGAAGCAAACAAAGGTAAATCTTACAAGCCGTTTACATCTAAAATACCTAATGGTATTGTTCAGATGGATGTATGTTCCGTAAGTGGTGGACTTCTTACTCCAGAATGTGGAAATAATAAGATTACTGCATACTATCTTGTAGGTACAGAACCAACTTCAGTCTGCACAAGACACTCCTATAACACAGGTAGAGTATTGGCATTGGATCGTCTTAAAGTTGAGCGTTATAAAGCAGGGTATAATTTCTACTTTGATGATGACAGACAAACACCACTTGCAGCACCAGATTTGTCATTCCTTAACAGTAACAGACCTGTAGAACAGCATTCAGAAGATGAAATTGAACTTCTTGACGAAATGGAAGAAAATGAACAGAATGAGATGACAGACGAAGACAGTTACGAAGGAAACTGGTTATTACAGTAAAAAACTACAACGGAGAATTATGCTTATAAAAGTCAGTGACATAAAAGTAAAAAAACGAATACGAAAAGACATGGGAGATTTGCGAGCTCTGAAAGAGAGTATGCACACCTATGGTCTTATGAATCCCATTACTGTTAATGCAAACCATGAACTGATTGCAGGAGGCAGAAGGCTTGCTGCAGCAAAAGAATTGGGATGGGAAACAATAAACGCAACAGTACTGACTAACGTAGATGAAATAAAAGAATTGGAAATGGAGTTAGAAGAAAACAATCAGCGCAAAGAATTTTCACAAGATGAAATTCTAGATGGTTATGAACGTTTACGAAAACTTCAAAATCCAAGCATCTTTACAAAACTTTGGAACTTTATAAAAAAACTCACAAAGAAAATTACAGATTTACTAAAAAAAATTTTTACAAAAAAAAGGAA
Source organism: uncultured Spirochaetaceae bacterium (assembly GCA_902766345.1). Next base: position 2,162 of record CACXDK010000307.1, read on the forward strand.
AGACCAAAAATAATAGTCTTTCCTTTTATTATTTTTATTTGTATTTATTTATTTTAGAACAACACGTGCAAACTTCTTTTTACCGGCCTTAACAACAAATTCCCCATCAGAATCAGCATCAGAAATGGAAATAACAGCCTTAACATCTGTTATCTGCTTTCCATTTACTGTAGCTCCGCCCTGCTGTACAAGACGGCGTGCATCAGACTTTGTTGCACACAGCTTTGTATTAAAATACAGGTCGCATACATTAACGCCGGCTTCAAAATCAGCTTTAGTAAGCTCAACAGTAGGCATTGAAGTCTTGTCACCTTCACCACTGAAAGCAGCTTTTGCACCTGCAAGGGCACGGTCAGCTTCTTCCTTACCATGAATTACAGCTGTTACTTCATAAGCAAGACGCTCTTTTGCAGCATTAATGTCACCAGCACAAATAGTTTCAATTTCTGGAATTTCAAGGAACGTAAACAGAAGCATAAACTTCTTAACGTCTGCATCAGGAACATTGCGCCAGTACTGGAAGAAATCATAAACAGGGGTAAGCTCAGGATCAAGGAAAATTGCACCTTTTTCTGACTTACCCATTTTCTTTCCGTCTGCTCTCATAATAAGAGGGAATGTAAGACCATAAACTTCATGCTGTTTGTTAAGTTCTGTTGTTCCACCAAGCTTTCTGCGGATCAAATCAACACCAGCAGTAATATTACCCCACTGATCAGCACCACCAATCTGCAGCATCATATCATATTTCTGATGCAGCATGTAAAAGTCATAAGCCTGCAACAGCTGATAGTTAAATTCAATGAAAGAAAGACCACGTTCAAGGCGCAGACGATACTCTTCAAACGTAAGCATTTTATTTACGCTAAAACAAGAACCAATGTCACGCAAGAAATCAATATAATTCAAGTGTTCAAGCCAGTCTTTGTTATTTGCTGCAAGAGCATGAGTTCCATCAAAACCAAGGAACTTATCCAACTGAGCCTTAATACGCTCAACGTTAGAATCAATCTGCTCATAGTCAAGCATCTTTCTCATTTCCGTCTTGCCGCTAGGGTCTCCAATGCGACCAGTGCCACCACCAATCAGAGCGACACCGCGATGCCCGAATTTTATAAGATGACGGAATGCAAAAAACGGAACCATGTGACCAATGTGAAGGCTTGGACCTGTAGGATCACAGCCTACATAAAAAGTAATAGGACCTGCATCCATGCGAGCAGAAAGAGCTTCTACATCTGTACACTGTGCAAAAAAACCACGGGCCTTTAAGGTCTCAATAGCTTCATTCATTTTCATTTCCTCCAAAAAAAAGAACCTTCCTTACGGAAGGTTCACGGTATCCCTACTTAGTAAACACACAACACACCAAAACTTAGCGTGAACTCCGCAGACATTTTGAGAACCAATAGCAGCCATAATAAAGGTAGGCCAGCGTGGTAGAATTGATTTTCAATGCCCAACGGACTGTATTCATCATGTAATTACTTTACCATGAGTAAAAAACTTAGTCAAGCATATTACCAGTTCTTATTACTAGCTCTAATTTTAAATTAAAATTAATAATAAATATCTATGCAGTTAGGGAATTATGGTATATAATGAATATTAAGAGGACAAAAAGTAAAAATATTAATAAATGTTACAAAGCAAAAAGTATAACTATAATTAATACAAAAAGTACGAAAAAATTATTTGAATACTTGGAGTAAAGGGCTTGTGAACATAAAGAACAATATTTTTAACTTAAAACCTAAAATAAAAAAAATATACAGACTTGTAGTTCCACAAAAAATTAGGAACGTAATATGGCTTTTTCGAAAACACTGTAAACGTTTAATAAGAGAAGCTACTGAGTTTAAAGGAATAAGGAAGAATTATTATTTCAATACCAGCATTTCGCTTTCTGAAGTTCCAATTGATAAGAGGCGCTGTACAATATTTGCTTCGTACAGCTATGACGGAACTATTCCTGATTATACAGTATATTTTTTAAAAGAATTAAAGAAAATATCACAGTTCATAGTTTTTGTTGCAGACAATGACTTAAAGAATGAATCTGAACTAAATAAAATTGACACCCTCGTAAATGTTGCTTTTTTTGGACGCCATCGTGGTTATGATTTTAATTCTCAAAAAAAAGGATATAATTATCTTCTCGAAAAAGATTTTGCAAAGGATTTTCATGATTTTTTATTTGTAAATGATTCTTGCTACGGTCCTATGTACGACTTGTCTTCGGTATATGAAAAAATGAAACCGAAAAACGTAGATTTTTGGGGACTTTGCGATTCAACGGATGATGTATATCATTTGCAATCATTTTTTATAAACTGCAATAGTAAAGTATTCTTTAGTAAAGAACTAAATTCATTCTTTTCATCTTTACCGTAAAAAATGGATTTTCAAACAGCAGTTGATAAAGGTGAAAAGCCGTTTACAAAAATGCTGTCAAAATCATTTACGAGTGGATGTTTTTTACCAAGATTTGCAACAGGCAACACAAAAAGCTATATAGGAGGAAACAGGAATCCTACGGTCTGGCCAGTTTCATTATTGAAAGCAGGCTTTCCTCTTATAAAGGTAAAAGCTTTGATTGGAGTGTATGAAAAGCAATTAAATGAGTCTTTTAGTGATACTATGCTTTATATTTATAAGAATAATAAGCCATTGTATGAAATAATAATTAATGATTTAAAAAGAAGATTTGGGAATGTTCCTAAGGAGTACTATTTCTCTAAAAATGGCGAAGACTTGACATTTGTATTAAACGAAAATATAAGCGTCGTCAGTTTTGATATTTTTGATACACTTCTCATCAGGCCGTTTACAAATCCTACGGATTTATTTTTGTTGATTGAAAAAGATCAAAATTTAGACGGCTTTTATATTGAAAGGATAAATGCAGAAAAAAGAGCAAGAGAAATTTCTAAATTTCAAGAAATAACAATCGATGAGATATATGAAAATATAAACCCAAAATTTTCACATGTAAAAGAAATTGAACTGGACTATGAAAAACGATTACTCCGTAGAAATCCTGCAATAGAAAAGATATATGCACAAGTCTGCAATACTAATAAAAAAATCATCGCAATCTCTGACATGTATTTAGGAAAAGATTTTCTTCGTGAAGTCTTAATAAAAAATAGATTTGAAAATATCTCTGAAATTTTTGTAAGTTCAGATTGCAGAAAAACAAAAAGCTCTAGGGATATATACAAATTTGCCATATCAAATACCCCCCCCCAATTTCACACACAACAATTACTTCATATCGGAGACAATGAAGAGTCTGACGAAAGAATACCTTTATCAATGGGCATAAACGCATTTCAAATTGATAAAGTTATAGACAGATTCATTATCCCTAGCAATGCAAAATGGGTAAACTGGTATTATGCCAATAAGTCTCTTGGAAAATCAATACATTTTTCATTAATTGCAAAACATTTATTTTATGAAAAAGAGTTTAATATCCCCTACTGGGAAATGATGGGCTACAGGCTTGGACTCGGTATAGTTTCGTATTTGAATTATGTCCTGAAGGGATGTCAAAAAAACAACATTGACAGGTTGTTTTTTGTTGCAAGGGATGGATGGATTTTAAAAGAACTGTATGAAAAGTTTTTTATGAAACTTTACGGAATACCTTGCTCCTATGTTTATTTAACTCGCATTATAGGCTTAAAAGCAACGCTTGACTTCAACGAAGAGCCTGTTTATCTAAAAAAACTGTTGAAGGAAGCTTCAAAAGAAATTAAAGGCTTAAATGTACACGATGACTATGAAAGCAATCTAAAAGAATTTAAGATTCATGAGGATTCAATAAAAAGTTGGTCTGCCCCCAAAAAAACAGAATTTGAAAAACATTTAAAATTGCAAGCAAAAGATTCTAAGAACATAGCCGTTGTAGATACAACAACAGGGAACTTTTCTTCTTTACGCTTTGCAAAGTCTGTACTTGACAGCCGCATAAAAACAGCTTTTTTTACAGGAACATCTTTTGAAAAGCCTGAATATGCCTATGCAACTTTTTCTAACAGGCTTTTGAGTATTGAGGATAAATGGTATGTAATGCTTATGGAGGAAATCTTTTCAAGTCCATTTCCATCTGCAATTTCATTGGAAAACGGAAATCCTGTTTTTGATCAGGAAGAAGATTCTTCCAGAAGCAATCTTTTCTTACAACTGGCAAAAGGCATTGAAGATTATGTTCGAGACCTTATAGATTTGTTTGGCACAAACATTAATTCTATTTGTATTACATTTGAAGACTTTTTAGATATGTTAAAATGGTATAAGAGAAATATAAATCCGATAGATTTGGAAGAACTATCTCATATTAAACACAAAGATTTGATGAGAGATGAAGAATATGATTTATCATTAAGTGCAAAATAAAAAAAGACAAATGGCAAGGAGTAAAGAATATGAAAGACACCCCATTTTTTTCAGTCATAATGCCGACTTACAACCGTGCATTTTGTATTTGCAATGCAATTGATTCCCTACTTGCTCAAACATATCAGAACTTTGAGTTTATTATTGTAGATGACGGCTGTACAGATGAAACAGAAACGCTTGTAAAAGACACATATTCTAAGGAATTTGACTCACAAAGATTTTCTTATATCAAGCACAAAAAAAATAGCGGACTTAATGCAAGTAGAAATACAGGTTTAGACTTTACAAAAAATGATTGGATTGTTTTTTTAGACGATGATAACACCCTCCATCCGAATTATTTGGAAACGTATAAAGATGCAATAAATCAAAATCCGAACTGCAAAGTTTTTTATTCACAGATAAAAGATCCAAACGGTAATGCCGTTGGAATGAAAATGGATTATTCCATACTAATAAATTCCAATTTTACAGATATGGGAATATTTGTTGCACACAAATCTGTATATGATAATTATGGCAGATTCGATACACATCTTAAACGGCGTACTGATTATGATTTTATTTTACGGTGTGCACGATTTGAAAAAACTTGTTTCATACCAAAAGTTGTATTTAATTATAATTTTGCAGACTCTCCAAGAATTTCAAATTCAGAGTCCTTTGACGAAGCATCAAAAATAATCTATGAAAAGATGAACAAAATCTACTACCCCTTCTACGAAAACGTAAAGCAGATAAGCAGCATAAATGTTTTCTACGACAGTGGCAGTGGATTTTCAGAATACGAAAAAGACGTATTCTATCATTTTCCAATCAATCTACAAGTTGCAGACTCTATAAAGTCAGTTATGATAAGACCATGTACCCGCTTCTGTATAGTCAAGGACATTTCCATAAAACTAAACGGCAAAGATTTGCCGTTTAGTACAAATGCATACAGACTGAACAATGGAATA
>CACXDK010000308.1 GCA_902766345.1 uncultured Spirochaetaceae bacterium
CATCAAAAAAGAAATTGATGCCTATTATAAAGAATGGGGAGCAAAATAGAGAGTGAACACTGTAGGACAGACGACTGCATTTTTTTATACTCTGACAGATGCATTCTGTTTCGTAATAATTGCAATTCTTCTGTATACGACTCTTATTGATGCAGACAGAAACAGGAACAGATGGTATCAGATTAATCTGATGCTAGCGCTTCTTGTATTCTGTCTTATTGATGTTGTGTGGATTTTTGTATATGAAGGCATTTTGCCAAGGAATTCTGTCACACGAATCGTAAGTAATGTTTTCCTTTATTGTTCTATAAATTGCTGCTCGTTCTGCATGTTTCTTCTATTAAATTTAAATCTAGAAATTGTTTCAAAACGCAATATACCGTCCATGTTTGTTCCGTTTGCTGTATTTTGGCTTATTATGGCTGTGATTGTAACAACGCCTTGGACGAATCTTTTGTTTACCATTGACAGCGATGGAGTCTTGCACCCTGAACTTTTGTACGTTCCGTGTATGTGCGTCATAATCGGAGACCTTATTCTTAGTTCCGTAAGGGGACTTATAATGGCATTCCGCCCTGAAAACGAAACAAGCAGAGGCTTTTGTATTATAATTGCCCTGTATGCAATTCCAGTATTTTCTGGTGGATACATTCATCTTGTAAATTACGAGATTCCTTCTGTTTCAATTGGACTTACAATTTCTATTCTGCTTTTCTACGTAATGCAGATGAGGGAACAGGTTTCCATTGATGCCCTTACAGGTATTAATAACCGCAAGCAGGGTGAAAAATTCTTCCTTAAACATATTCAGAACATAAACTTGCAGGAAACTCAAAATCTTTCAGGTCTTTATCTTTTCATGATTGACGTAAATAAATTCAAATCAATAAATGATACCTACGGTCATTCTGAAGGAGACAATGCACTTATTATTACTGCTGAAGCTCTTCGCGATGCCTGTACCTTCTATGCAGACAAATGTATGCTGTGCCGTTTTGGTGGAGATGAATTTGTTATTGGCGGCATGTTTGAAAGCGATGAACTTGCACAGGTTTTCAGCGATATGATAAAAGACTGTGTTGCAAAAAAGTGCATACAGAAACAGATTGCATATTCATTAAGTGTAAGTGTTGGTTTTGAACGCTATAACCCAGAATACAAAACTTTTAAAGCTCTGCTTGTTGCTGCGGATAAAAAGATGTACGAGCAGAAAAAGCTGTTACACGAAACTAAATAAGTTTTGCGGCTTCTTCTGGAGGCATTGGACGACCCCACAAAAATCCCTGAATGTAATCACATCCAATATTCTTTAATGTTTCCAGCTGATCATCTGTTTCAACCCCTTCAGAAATAACTTCCAGGTTTAATACATGTCCTATTGAAATGATTGTTGCTACATACTTCTTTGAAGAATCCGTAGTGTTCATTACGTCTATGAAAGATTTATCTATTTTAAGCATGTCGGCTGGGAACTTCTGCAGGTAGCTCAAGGAAGAATAACCTGTGCCATAATCGTCAATGGCAATCTTCGTGCCCATTGCTTTAAGTGCGTTTATGTACTGCAATGCCTTTTCTGCAGAATCAATCATGATGGATTCTGTAATTTCAATTTCAAAGTGGTCTGGCGAAACACCGCTTTCTTTTACGATATCTTTTATTTCTTCAATAAAATTATTTTTCATAAGATGACGGACTGAAACATTTGTACAAAGAATAAGATGTTCATCCGTCTTTTTTAGTAGTTCTGCTAAAAAGCAAGCCGCTTTTCTGAATACACGGCTGTCTATTTGATCTACAAGACCTACTTTTTCTGCAACTGGGATAAAACTTCCTGGAGGAATGATGCTTCCATCGGCATCTTTCATGCGGGCAAGCACTTCAAAGCCTCGCAGTTTGTGAGATGCATAATACTGAGGCTGCAAATAGAAAAATACGGTGTCATTTTCCAGAGCCGTGCGTATCTTTCTTTCCATTTCAAGAATCTGTTCTGTTTTGAACAGCTTTGATGA
>CACXDK010000309.1 GCA_902766345.1 uncultured Spirochaetaceae bacterium
AGCGTTACACACCGTACTGTCGTATGTGCTTGTGGTTCCGGCAAAACTGCTGACGATGGTAATAGCGACCATTCTCCTTTTACACAAGCACTATTGAATCATATAACAGAAAGTGGCAAAAGCTTTTATGAAGTTATTCAAGCTGTAAGAAAAGACGTCAGTACAGCTACAAACGGTGAGCAGGTGCCTGACATCATTGAAGTTTCAATGGATGAAATCTATCTAAACGGTGGAAAATCTACTCCTGACAAAAAGAAAGAACATTATACAGATGATAAAACTCTGAATACAAATGTTATATACCTGTGCATCGGATTTTTCATCGTTTTCCTTATTATCATGCTTTGCTGCTTTATAATCTTTACGGATAAGGGACGTCAACTTCTTATTATCACGAAAAACAGAATAAGTTACGGCTCAAAAAAATCATTTGCTATTATAAAAGAAAGAAACGTTTCTGTAAAAAAATCTGTCGAGACATTTATTCTTGAAAAGAAAAGACGTATTGAAAATAAAAAAGAACTGAAAAAACAGAATGAGGAAGAAAAACGGCAGCTTCTTGAGCAGGAAAAAGAAAAGCTTGCAAACTTTATTCTCCCTTCTGTAAAAGTCAATGAACTGCTGTATGTTGCAAAAACTCCCGTTACCGTCGCGCAATATAAAGCTGTATGCAACGGCGCTAATCCGACTTGTTCTGCGAAAGATGAGTCTGCCAATGAAAATGATTTTCCTGTTACTGAAATATCATGGATTGATGCCGTTCAATTCTTTAATGAGCTGAGCAAGAAAGAAAGCCTTGAGCCGGTTTATGACTTATCTGATTTGGATAATATAAAAATTGATTTTTCTAAAAACGGTTGGAGGCTTCCGACAGAACGCGAATGGATTAAATTTGCAGGTTCAAATCCCAATTTATACGCAGAAACATGGTTTGAAGAAAATTCATCTGACACATGCAAGCCGTGTGGCAAAAAATCTTGTTCAAAAATCGGACTGTATGATGTATATGGGCTTGTCTGGGAATGGTGTTCCGACAGTATCATGGGGAAACATATTTTAAAGGGCGGTGCATGGGATTGTTCAAAACGATACTGTAAAAAATCAAGCCGCTTGTATGCGGTTCGTGATTTTAAAAGCGACAGCGTAGGATTCAGGGGAGTGCGCAATATATGAAAAAACTTGTACTGTTTTTAACGGCATGTTTCTTATTGCTGTCATGCAAAAATAGCAAAAAATATGCAACAGGACTTATTGAAGATAAAGAAGCATATAACAAAATTCCATTAAAGGCTCAACTTGTTGCCAGGGACTATTCATATTTGCCGGAATCCGTAAATTTAAAACACTATACGCCTGTTCCGGAAAGTCAAGGCCCATTCGGCACCTGCGTCGCATGGGCTACAACTTATGCAGCCATGACAGCCTGTGAATCTATTATGGAAGGAAGAAACAGTCAATATGATTCTTCTGCTTATGCTTTTTCACCGTATTATCTCTTCAGGTATTGCAATCCGGATGACTACGAGGGCAATGGAATGACGCTGGCTGCCGCAGTTGAGACGTTGCATACTCATGGCGTTCCTCGACGGTCACAAGATGAAAAATATATACTGTTCAATAAATTTGATATCGGAATGTATAATGATTCAGAATTGTATAGAATTGGAAACTATACCGCTTTGTTTAATGATTTCTTTCCTTATTATGATGAAACTTATACAGAAGAATCTTTAAAAATACAAATTATAAAAAAAAGCATCTCTGAAAAGAAACCCGTTGTAATTAGCTTCATTGATTACGGAACACGCTCTTTTTCTTCTGCTGGTGCTGATTGGTATGCAAATGCTCCAAGTTCGGGTGGTGCACATGCAATGGTAATTGTCGGATATGATGATAACCATCGGAATCCTGCAGACAGAGGATATGGTGCATTTTTGTTTCAGAATAGCTGGGGTACTGATTGGGGAAATGGGGGCTACACTTGGGTAAACTATAGAGATGCTGCTAAGTATATAAGACAAGCAATAGAAATTAGCCCGTCCGTTATGTCAAATTATAAACCCAAGCCAA
>CACXDK010000310.1 GCA_902766345.1 uncultured Spirochaetaceae bacterium
ATGTGCATTGATTCTTGGACTTCTTGACTGGGTATTTACAGAAGGTCTTCGTATTATATTCTAGAATCTAATTGTAGGTAGTCCTAAATGGCAAAGAGTTGGTATATCGTTCAGACTTTTACAGGATGGGAGCAGAAAATTGAGCGCGAGTTGCGCCGTCTTCTTGATAATAATGAAGTTGATTCTGCTGTCCTGACTGATATTAAGGTTCCAATGGAAGAAATTTCTGGAACTACTAAGACTGGAAAGAAAACTGTTCGCCATAATAAATTGCTTCCTGGCTATATAATGCTTGAAATGGATCTTCCACAGATTGGCTGGAAAGCAACTTGTACAAAAGTTCGTTCAATTACAGGCGTTAATGGATTTGTTGGTACGGATCCTCAAGAACGCCCTCGTCCAATTTCTACAGAAGAAGCTAGAGGAATCTTACAGCAGACTGGTGCAATTAAAGGTGAGCGTGTTTCACGCCTTGCTCAGAATTATGACATCGGCGACAATGTTAAGATTACCGAAGGTGCTTTCGCTACATTCAGTGGTACAATAGAAGAGATTAATACTGAGAGAAATAAGTTACGTGTTAATGTTCAGATTTTTGGTCGCGTAACACCAGTTGAAGTTGACTTCTCTCAGGTAGAAAAAATATAGCTTATTAACATATCAATGTTTTTGGGAGAAATGTGTATTCATTCGTTGAATGTAAGCATTTCGCTATTACCACATAAGGAGATATATTATGGCTCAGAAAAAGGTTACAGCTGTCATTAAGTTACAGTGCCCTGCCGGCGCTGCTACTCCAGCTCCACCTATTGGTCCTGCTCTTGGACCTCACGGCGTTTCTGCTCCAAAATTCGTTCAGGAATTTAATGCAAGAACCGCAAAAATGGAAAAGGGACTCATAATCCCTGTTATCATCACTGTTTATCAGGATAAGTCTTACACATTCATCCTCAAAACACCACCTGCAGCAGTTCTTATTAAAAAGGCTGCTGGAATTCAGAAGGGTTCTGGAAATCCATTGCTTAACAAAGTTGGAAAGATTTCTCAGAAGGCTCTTGAGGATATTGCAAAGGAAAAGCTTCCTGACCTCAATGCAAATGATCTTGAGGCTGCAAAGAAGATTATCGCTGGTACTGCTCGCAGTATGGGCGTTCAGGTGGAGGGCTAACAGATGAAACACGGAAAGAAATATCAGGATTCACTTAAGAAGTACGACGTTTCTAAGAAGTATGATGTTGCAGAAGCCTGCAAGCTCGTAAAAGACCTTCACTACGTAAAGTTCGATGAAACAATCGAATTGTCAATCAGCCTCCGCCTTGCTAAGAACCAGACTGTTCGCGATACATTAGTATTCCCACATCAGTTTGCTGGTGAAAAGAAAGTTCTTGTTTTCTGTAAGGAAGAACGTGTAAAGGAAGCTCTTGATGCTGGTGCAGCTTATGCTGGTTCTACAGAATACATCGAAAAAGTAAAGGGCGGTTGGACAGAATTTGATGTTGCTGTTGCAACTCCTGATATGATGAAAGATGTTGGTCGTCTTGGTATGGTTTTGGGTAGAAAGGGTCTTATGCCTAACCCAAAGACTGGTACTGTTACAAACGACATTGCTAGTGCTGTAGGCGAACTTAAAAAGGGTCGTACAGAATACCGTGCAGACAAGGGTGGCGTAGTTCACATTGCTGTAGGTAAGGTTTCTATGGATGAAAAGAATACAGCAGAAAACGTAAATGCTTTCCTTGCTGAGTTGAACCGCAAGAAGCCTGCTGATGCAAAGGCTGGTTTCGTACGTTCTGTTTCTTTGAGCTCATCAATGGGTCCTGGTGTATGGATTGACTACAAGGAGGAAGCATAATGGCTATTAGAGCAAAACAGATTCAGCCTGCAAAGACTAAAGCTATTGAAGAAGCAAAGAAAGTTCTGTCTGAATATCAGAACTACATTTTTGCAGATTATCGCGGACTTACTGTAGAACAGATAACAAAACTCCGTCATTCTCTTCGTGAGAAGGACGCACAGATAAAGGTATTCAAGAATACTTTTGCACGTGTTGCTTTCGATGAAATGAAGGTTGAAGGTGTTTCTGATTACCTTACAGGTCCAACTGCCATTACAATGATTAAGGGTGAAGCTAATGAAGCTGCAAAGGTTCTTTTTGACTTTGCAAAAGATACTCCTGCTCTCGTTGTAAAGGGTGCTATCGTAGAAAACGAAGTATACGATCAGGCAAAAATCGAAGCTTTCTCAAAGCTTCCTGGCAAAAAGCAGCTTATTGCTATGCTTATGTCTGCAATCAATGGTCCTGCACGCAAACTCGCTGGAACATTGCAGGCTTATGTGGAAAAGAAGCAGGCAGAAGGCGGCGCAAGCGCATAAGTGTTGGCATCAGTTTAGACTGATGGCAGCGTAAACCATGGTCAGGCTTCAATGTGCTGATTACTGTCCATGGAAACATACCGAAAACAGGAAAAGGGAACAGTTTGTTCTTTCTGTAACGGAAATTAATTAATCGACATAATGATTATGGAGAAGACAATTATGGCACTTACAAATGATGAAATTCTTGACGCAATCGCAAACATGACAGTTCAGCAGGCTGCTGACCTCGTTAAAGCAATGGAAGAAAAGTTCGGCGTTTCTGCAGCTGCTCCTGTAGCTGTAGCTGCTGCTGGTCCTGCTGCTGCTGCTGAAGAGCAGACAGAGTTCACAGTTACTCTTGAATCTGTTGATGCTGCAAAGAAGATTGCTGTTATCAAGGCTGTTCGTGCAATCACAGGTCTCGGACTTGGTGAAGCAAAGGCTCTTGTTGAAGGTGCTCCAAAGGTTCTTAAGGAAGGCGTATCTAAGGAAGATGCTGACAAGATGATCGCTGACATCGAAGCAGCTGGCGGTAAGGCAAGCAAGAAATAAGTTTGAACACTTTATTGCGTTGTAAGATACATTCTTATAAACTCTAAAAAATAAGCTTCAGGAAAGTTTTAATGCTTTTCTGAAGCTTTAGGCGTCTAAAAATAAGAACTGGCAGACTGCGATGACGTACAGTCCGCTCGGACCCAAACAGTCCGTGAAGTGTGCGAAGAATTCTGTGCTGAGGTGAGTTTCCCTTGTAGCAGCAATCCGTGCGCTGTTTGAACAAGTATAGGGGTATTTGATGTACGCAAAGACCAAAAAAATAGTTAGGACGTATATTGGAAAAGACATTAAAGATTTTATGGAGCTTCCTGACTTAGTCGACATTCAGCTTTCTTCTTATGAAAGCTTTATTCAGAAAAAGAAGCTCGATAAGGGTGAGCCGTTGGAAAAGCAGGGATTACAGGAAGTCTTTACTTCTACGTTCCCTATTGAAAGTCAGGACGGTGGAATGTCTTTGGAATATGAATTCTACATGTTGGACTTTGAAAACATAAAGTACAGCGAATTGGATTGTAAGAAAAAGGGACTTACCTATTCAGTTCCTCTTAAGGCACGAATTAACTTAAATAACATGGAATCTGGTGAAATCCGCCAGAAAGATATTTACATGGGTGATGTCCCTCTGATGACAGACCGCGGAACGTTTATTATTAACGGTGCAGAGCGTGTTGTTGTTAGTCAGATTCACCGTTCGCCAGGAGTTATTTTCCAGCGTGAAAAGGGTGTGCTTTCAAGCCGTATCATCCCTTATCGCGGTTCCTGGCTTGAATTTGAAATTGACCAGAAAAAAGAACTTATTTACGCAAAGATTGACCGCAAGAAGAAAATCTTGGGAACAATTTTCCTGCGTGCTCTTGGCTACAGCACAAGAGAAGAAATCATAAAATCATTCTATCTGACAGAAACTGTATCTGTTTCTAATGAACCGGAAAAGAGAGAAGAACTGATAGGAAAAGTTCTTGCAACAGCTGTTATGCTTAAGGATGCTGAGACTGGAGAGGATAAAAAACTCTTCCGTGCTGGTGATAAGATTCATCCGCATGATGTTGATGATTTGATTGCAAATGGTGTCAGCGAAATCAATGTTATTAAGCTTGATACAAGAAAAGATCCTAAAGACAAGACAGAAGAAAATGCATCCCTTAACAGTGAAATGATTATTAACTGTTTTGAAAGGGAAGAAATTCTTTTCTCTAAAAACGGTGAAATGGTAACAGATGAACCTTCTAAGGAAGATTGTCTTTCTAAGGTTTATGAAGTTTTGATGCCAGGTGAACCTATAACTTATGAGTCTGCAGAAAAAGATTTGAACAGCATGTTCTTTACTCAGAGAAGATATGATCTGGGTGCTGTTGGACGTTATAAGCTGAACAAGAAATTTGACTATAAAGATCCTACTGATGATGTAACTCTTATTAAAGAAGATATCATTCAGACAATGAAGCATCTCATTGCTGTATACGTTGGCGATGAAGTTCTTGATGATATTGACCATCTTGGAAACCGCCGTATACGTTCTGTTGGTGAGCTTCTTACAAATCAGTTTAAGACTGCATTTGCACGCATGGAACGCATTGCAAAAGACAGAATGAACCTTAAGGAAACTGAGACTTTGAAGCCTCAGGATCTTATTTCCATTAAGCCTATTGTTTCTGGCATAAAGGAATTCTTTGGTTCTTCACAGCTTTCACAGTTCATGGATCAGTGTAACCCATTGTCTGAGCTTACTCACAAGCGCCGTCTGAACGCTCTTGGTCCTGGAGGACTTTCTCGTGAGCGTGCAGGATTTGAAGTTCGTGACGTTCACTATACTCACTATGGCCGCATGTGTCCTATTGAAACTCCTGAAGGTCCAAACATTGGTCTTATTGTTTCCCTTGCAATATTTACACGTGTAAATGAATACGGTTTCCTTTCTGAACCATACCGCAAGGTTGTAGATGGAAAGGCTACTAATGAAATTGAGTATCTGACAGCTATTGATGAAGATAAGTATACCATTGGTCAGGTTACCGAAGGTATGAAGGAAGACGGTTCGTTCCCTACAGAAATGGTTTCTGTCCGTCACCGTGGTGACTATTCAAGCCGTTCTCCAAAAGATATTCAGTACATGGATGTCTCTCCTCGTCAGGTTATTTCTGTTTCTGCATCTCTTGTTCCATTCCTTGAACATGACGATGCTAACCGTGCTTTGATGGGTTGTAACATGCAGCGTCAGGCTGTTCCTCTTATTTTCCCAGAGCCTCCTCATGTAGGTACTGGAATGGAAGCTAAGACTGCTTATGATTCTGGTGTTCTTGTAAAGGCGAGACGTGACGGTGAAGTTGTCTGGGTTGAAAGCGATCTTATTAAGATTAAGCCTGATGGAGCTCCTGCAGGAGAATTGGATGAATATCCACTCTTGAAGTATCAGAAGAACAACTCTGATACATGTAACCATCAGAGACCAACAGTACAGGTTGGCGAAAAAGTAAAGGCAGGTTCCGTAATTGCTGATGGTCCTGCAACATTCAATGGAGAACTTGCTCTTGGTAGAAACCTTCTTGTTGGATTTGTTCCTTGGAACGGATTTAACTATGAGGATGCTGTTTTGATCAGCCAGAGAGTTGTAAAGGAAGATATGTATACTTCTATGCATATCCATGAATTCTCTACTGAAATTCGTGAGACAAAGCTTGGTGCTGAAAAGATTACAAGAGATATTCCTAACACTTCAGAAAAGACTCTTGATAATCTTGATGCAGAAGGTATTGTTCGCGTTGGTGCAAAAGTTCGTTCTGGAGATATCCTTGTAGGTAAGGTAACTCCTAAGAGTGATACAGAAACAACTCCTGAATTCAAACTGTTGAATTCTATCTTCGGTGAAAAGGCTAAAGAAGTACGTGATTCTTCTTTGAAGTTGCCTCATGGTGTTGAAGGTGTTGTAATTGACATTCAGCGCCTTAAGAGAACTGAAG
Organism: uncultured Spirochaetaceae bacterium; assembly: GCA_902766345.1. The sequence goes on from CACXDK010000310.1 coordinate 5,868, forward strand.
GCGATGAATTGAGCCCAGGTGTTGATGAACTTGTAAAAGTTGTAATTGCAGACAAGAGAAAGCTTGTTGTTGGTGATAAGATGGCTGGTCGCCACGGAAATAAGGGTGTTGTTGCCCGTATTCTCCCTGTTGAAGACATGCCTTATCTTGATGACGGTACACCTCTTGATGTATGTTTGAACCCACTTGGTGTTCCTTCTCGTATGAACATTGGTCAGATTATGGAATCTGAACTTGGACGTGCTGGTTTGGTACTTAACAAGTGGTACGATTCTCCTGCATTCCAGACACCTAGTCAGGAAGAAATTGCAGAAGAATTGAAAAAAGCAGGATTGTCTTCTGACTGTAAGCAGATTGTGCATGATGGATTTACAGGTGAACCTTTTGTAAACCCAATCTTTGTTGGTGTAATTTACTTTATGAAACTGCACCACCTTGTTGATGATAAGATGCACGCTCGTTCTACTGGTCCATATTCTCTTGTTACACAGCAGCCACTTGGTGGTAAGGCACAGTTTGGTGGTCAGCGTCTTGGAGAAATGGAAGTTTGGGCTCTTGAAGCTTACGGTGCTGCAAATACTTTGCAGGAAATGATGACAATTAAGTCTGATGATATGAATGGCCGTTCAAAGGTGTACGAATCAATCGTAAAGGGTGATCCTAGTGCTCCTATTGGTGTTCCTGAATCATTCAATGTTTTGGTACAGGAAATGCGCGGTCTTGCTTTGGACTTTAGTATTTATGATGATAAGGGTAAGCAGATTGCGCTTACTGAACGTGACCAGGAATTGATTGACAAGAATGGTCAGGGTTTTGATAAGGAGGGCGATAATGCGTGATATTCAGGATTTTGCAAGTCTCCAGATTAAGATTGCTTCACCTGATGCCATTAGACAGTGGTCTTATGGTGAGGTTAAGAAGCCGGAAACTATAAACTATCGTACTCTGCGTCCTGAGCGTGACGGTCTCTTCTGCGAACGTATCTTTGGTACGACAAAAGAGTGGGAATGTTACTGTGGAAAATTCAAGAGCATCCGTTATAAGGGTGTTATTTGTGATCGCTGTGGTGTTGAAGTTACTCACTTTAAAGTTCGTCGTGAACGTACTGGTCATATTGAGCTTGCTGCTCCTGTAAGCCACATTTGGTATTATCATTCTGTACCTAGCCGCATGGGTCTCCTGCTTGATTTGCAGGTAGCCAGCTTGCGCTCTGTACTTTACTATGAGAAATATATAGTTATTGATCCAGGTGATACTGACCTGGAGAAGAATCAGCTCTTGACAGAAGATGAATACATGCAGGCTCAGGAACGCTACGGTGGTTCTTTCACAGCTGGCATGGGTGCTGAAGCTATAAAGACTCTTCTTGAAAACCTTGATCTTGATGAACTTGCAGCAGAATTGCGTGCAAAGATGATTGAGAAGGGTGACAAGACTGATAAGCGTCTTTTGAAGCGTATCGAGATTGTTGAAAACTTCCGTTCTTCTGGTAACAAGGCTAGTTGGATGGTTCTTGATGTAATTCCTGTTATTCCACCTGAATTGCGTCCTATGGTTCAGCTTGACGGAGGTCGTTTTGCTACATCTGACTTGAATGACTTGTATCGAAGAGTTATTAACCGTAACAACCGTCTTAAGAGACTTCAGAGCCTTTCTGCTCCTGATATTATTATTCGTAATGAAAAGCGTATGCTTCAGGAAGCTGTAGATGCTCTGTTTGATAATACAAAGCGTAAGCAGCGTGTTGTAAAGGGTGCTTCGAACCGTCCTCTTAAATCTATAAGTGATATGCTTAAAGGTAAGCAGGGACGTTTCCGTCAGAACCTGTTGGGTAAGCGTGTTGACTATTCTGGACGTTCTGTTATTGTTGTTGGTCCAGAATTGAAGCTGTGGCAGTGTGGTCTTCCGGAAAAGATGGCTTTGGAATTGTTTAAGCCATTTATAATGAAGAAACTTGTAGACAAGGGTGTTGTCTTTAATATTAAAAAGGCAAAGATGCTTGTTGAAAGCGAAGCTGCAGAAGTTTATGCAGTTCTTGATGAGGTTGTACGCGAGCATCCTGTTATGCTTAACCGTGCTCCTACATTGCACCGCCTTGGTATTCAGGCATTTGAACCTGTTCTTGTTCCTGGTAAGGCTTTGAAGTTGCATCCTCTTGCATGTAAGGCATTTAATGCTGACTTTGATGGTGACCAGATGGCTATTCACGTTCCTTTGACACAGGCTGCTCAGATGGAATGTTGGACTCTCATGCTTTCTGCAAGAAACCTTCTTGACCCTGCAAACGGTAAGACTATAGTTGCTCCTTCTCAGGACATGGTTCTGGGAATTTATTACATGACTTCTATAAAGCCAAAGGCAAAGGGTGGTCCTGTAACGGATGAAAAGACTGGCGAATTAAGACATAAATTGTTCAGTTCTGCAGATGAAGTTCGTCTTGCAGCAGCTTCTGGTGCTATTGAATGGCAGGCAGAAATAAAGATTCACTGTGATGCAATTTCTAAGACTGTTCATGATGACAAGGGTGTTGTAACTGATGCAAATGGTAAGAAGTATCTTCTTACTTCTGCTGGTCGTTTGCGTTTTAATGAAGCAATGCCTGATGAAGTAGAATATTACAACGAGCAGATGGGCGATAAAAAGCTTAAATCTATGATTGAAGATGTTTACCATTCAAAAGGTGCATGGCTTACAATCAGAATGCTCGATGCAATTAAGGAATGTGGTTATAAGAATGCTACCTTCTTTGGTGCTACTCTTTCTATGGAAGACATTCTTGTTCCAGAAGAAAAGAAAAGCATGGTTGAAGATGCTAACAAGAAGGTTGAAGGAATCGTTAAGCAGTGGTCTGACGGTATTATTACTGGAGACGAACGCTATAAGAGGGTTACTGAAGTTTGGGAAAAGACAAATGATACCCTTACTGACCTTATGATGAAAAACCTTGAGGTTCACCGTGATGGATTTAATACAATCTACATGATGGCTCACTCTGGTGCTCGTGGTTCTAAGAAACAGATTTCTCAGCTGGCTGCTATGCGTGGATTGATGCAGAAGCCTAACGGAGACATCATTGAACTTCCTATTAAGGCAAACTTTAAGGAAGGACTTTCTGTTATTGAGTTCTTCATCTCAACAAACGGTGCCCGCAAGGGATTGTCTGATACAGCTTTGAAGACAGCTGACGCTGGTTACATGACCCGTCGTCTTGTTGATGTTTCTCAGAATGTTGTTGTTAATGAAGATGACTGTGGTACTATAAACGGTATTGACTATACTGCAATTAAAGAAGGTGACTCTGTTATTGAGTCTCTGGCTTCACGTATTGCAGGACATTATTCTATTGAACGTGTTCTTGACCCTTATACCGGTGAGTTGCTTTGTGATGTCAACCAGTATATCGACGAGGCTCTTGCAGAAAAAATTGACAAGGCTGGTGTTGAGAAGGTTAAGCTCCGCACTGTATTGACTTGTGAAAGCAAGTACGGTATCTGTGTAAAGTGTTACGGTAAAGACCTTGCACGTAACAAGATTGTAGAAATCGGTGAAGCTGTCGGAACAATCGCAGCTCAGTCAATCGGTCAGCCGGGTACTCAGCTTACACTCCGTACATTCCATACTGGTGGTGCTGCTGATACAACAGCTTCTGATAACCATATCACCATGAAGTATGACGTTTACATAAAGAGCGTAGACGGTACTCATGTTGTAAAGGATAATGGAGACTGGCTGTTTACACGCCGCGGTTCAATGGTTGTAACAAAGCTGTTCAACACTTATAACATTGACGGCGGAAAGGTTGTTGTTGAAGACGGCAAGCGTGTACGTAAAGATACTGTAATTATTTCTAAGAATGGTTCTGATATAAAGGCTTCTGATGACGGACGCATCCTTCTTAAGGGCGATGTCCTGTATCTTGTAAGTAACGATCAGGAAATCATGATTGAAAACGGCTCTATAATCTATGCTGATTTCGTAAATGCAGACTGTACTGTAAAAGCTGCTGTTCCAGTTGGAGAATTCGAGCAGTATAACGAGCCTATCATTGCAGAAGTTTCTGGTGTTGCTCACTGGGAAGATGTTGTTCAGGGTGAAACTCTTATTGAGTCAACTGATGTTCAGACTGGTGCTGTACGCCGTGAGATAACAGACCTTCACCTTGATACAAAACAGCCTCGTATTGTTGTAACTGATGATGCCGGTAACGAATTGGGTACTTATTACCTTCCTACCGGTGCATTGCTTCAGGTTCAGAATATGGATCCTGTTGTTGCAGGAAAGGTTCTTGCTACAATTCCAAAGGCTGCAACAAAAGCTAACGATATTACTCTTGGTCTTCCTCGTGTTTCTGAATTGTTTGAAGCACGTAAGCCAAAGAATCCTACTGTTCTTGCTCAGATTTCTGGTACAGTTAAATTTGACAAGATTGTAAAGGGTAAGCGTTGTATTCAGGTTATAGATGAATATGGAAAGAAGTTTGATCATCTTGTACCAATGACAAAGCGTTTGCTTGTTCGTGATGGAGACCACATTAAGGCTGGTGAAATGCTTTGTGACGGTTCTGCAGACCCAAGAGACGTTCTTGCTATTCTTGGTGAAAATGAACTTCAGAACTTCCTTATGGATCAGATTCAGTCTGTTTACCGTGCTCAGGGCGTATCAATCAATGACAAGCATATCGGTATCATTATTCGCCAGATGCTTAGAAAGGTTGAAATCCGTTCTGTAGGTGATACAAAGTTCATCTTTGGTCAGCAGGTCGGTAAGTATGAATTCCACAAGGAAAATGAGCGTGTTATTGCAGAAGGTGGTCAGCCGGCTGTAGCAAGCCCTATGTTCCAGGGTATTACTAAGGCTGCTCTTGCAACTGATTCGTTTATTTCGGCTTCTTCATTCCAGGAGACTACAAAGGTTTTGACTAATGCAGCTATTGCAGGTGCAGTTGATCATCTCCACGGTCTTAAGGAAAATGTCATTATCGGTCACATGATTCCTGCTGGTACAGGTATGCGCAAGTATCAGAAAGTAAAGCTTTCTGACAGTGTAAATGCTGACCTTGATGAAAGAATGAATGAAATCCTTGAACTGCGTAGACAGGAAAAGGAAATGGAATCTCAGATGTCATCAGAAATGATGGTTCCTGAAGTGTCTTCAAATGATGAGGATTAAGGTTTTTCTGAAACTTTAGAAAACCTTCAAATACTTGTACTGAATTCGAGAAAATTCTATTGACGGACTATCTTTGAATTCGGTACAATAGTTTGATTTTGTATTTCTGTCCGAGGTGCTGCTCGGCATTATATAGGAGAATAGGCCGATGCCTACAATAAATCAATTAATTCGTAAAGGTCGTCAGTCTGCCGCAAACAGAACCAAGGCTCCCGCACTTGATTCTTGTCCGCAGAAGCGTGGTGTTTGTACACGTGTTATGACAATGACACCTAAGAAACCTAACTCAGCTCTTAGAAAGATTGCTCGTGTTCGCTTGAGCAATGGTATTGAAGTTACTGCTTATATTCCAGGTATTGGACATAACTTGCAGGAACACTCAGTTGTACTCGTTCGTGGTGGACGTGTTAAGGATCTTCCTGGTGTTCGTTACCACATTATCCGCGGTACAAAGGATACTCTTGGCGTTGACGGACGTAAGCGTGCCCGCTCAAAGTATGGTGCTAAGAGACCTAAGGCATAATTTGTAAGGGAGGTTAAGAACTATGGGAAGACATAAGAAATCAGTTAACCGTCCTGTTATGCCAGATGAAAAGTATAACAGCGTAGTTATTTCAAAGTTTGTAACTCGCATGATGCTTGATGGAAAGAAGCAGACATGTCTGAATATTGTATATGAGGCTTTGGACAAGCTTAAGGGAAAAACAGACAAGGATCCTCTTGAAGTTTTCCTCAAGGCTCTCGAAAATGTAAAGCCTTTGGTAGAAGTTAAGAGCCGCCGTGTTGGTGGTGCTACTTATCAGGTACCTATCGAAATCCGCGATGCACGTCGTGAAGCTCTTGCAATGCGCTGGATGATTCAGGCAGCTCGTGCTCGTTCTGGTCACGGAATGGCAGAGACTCTGGCAGCAGAATTGATGGATGCATTTAACAATACAGGTTCTGCATACAAGAAGAAGGAAGATACACACAAGATGGCAGAAGCTAACAAGGCTTTTGCTCATTACAGATGGTAGTTTTCTTTTTGTAAAAGAGCTTATACAAAGACACCTCGTTCATGAGGTGTCTTTTTTTTGTTAAAAAACAGTAAATTTTTCATAAAAACGGTAATAAGGCTATTGCATTAAATTTATAAAAAGTATATAAATAATTAGTTTTATAAATACACTTGAAAGAGTGTGCACTTTGTAGTGCGTTCTGCGAAGATGTTTTGCAGAAGGGTTATTTGAGATGTCAGACGGACAATATTTATCCTTGTCCGGTAAAATTCGTAAAGTTAGTTTCTATTATAAGAGGAAACTTTCAGAATTTTGCACCCTGAATGCGTAAACAGCCTTGCAGTCTTTGGCTGGTGTTCAGATGTTTCTGACAAAGGTTTTGGATACCAGACCGGTTGTCGAGTAAGTGATAATGATAGGTGGTGTCGGCCAACTGCTTCGAATTGATGAAACAGTATAGTTCTAGTTGTCCGTATTTTACTTATTTTTCAATCATTTACATAATTTTGGTTAAAGTGTGTATGCGAAAGTATTGCTGACTTTTTAAGTGGCGGTATTTTCTGGCTTAAAGTGCAGCACATAAAACTTATATATGCCGCAGGGGGAATCCTGTAGGTAAGGAGAAAATCATGGCAAAGGAAGAGTTCAAAAGAACTAAACCTCACATGAACGTTGGTACCATCGGTCACGTTGACCATGGTAAGACTACACTTTCTGCAGCTATCACCGCTTACTGCGCAAAGAAGTATGGTGACAAGCTTCTGAAGTATGACGAAATCGACAATGCTCCAGAGGAAAAAGAGCGTGGTATTACTATTAATAGCCGCCACTTGGAGTATCAGTCAGACAAGCGTCACTATGCACATATCGACTGCCCGGGACATGCAGACTATGTTAAGAACATGATCACCGGTGCCGCTCAGATGGATGGTGCTGTTCTGGTAGTTGCCGCTACTGACGGTGTTATGCCTCAGACAAAGGAGCACTTGCTGCTCGCTCGCCAGGTAGGCGTTCCGAAGATCATCGTCTTCCTTAACAAGGTTGACCTGGTTGATGATCCAGACATGATTGAATTGGTTGTAGAGGATGTTAAGGACACACTTACAAAGTATGAATTCTCTGCTGATACACCAATCATCCAGGGTTCTGCATTCAAGGCTCTCAACGAGTCAGACAATCCAGACAATACAAAGTGCATCGAAGAATTGCTTACAGCTATGGACACATGGTTCGATGATCCAGTTCGCGACGAGGACAAGCCATTCCTTATGCCAATCGAAGACATCTTCACAATCACTGGACGTGGTACTGTTGTTACAGGTCGTATCGAGCGCGGTGTTGTTCACATGGGTGACGCTGTTGAAATCGTTGGTATCCGCCCGACAGCTTCTTCAACTGTTACAGGTATCGAAATGTTCAACAAGACTTTGAACGAAGGTATGGCTGGTGACAACGCCGGTATCCTCCTCCGTGGTATTGA
>CACXDK010000311.1 GCA_902766345.1 uncultured Spirochaetaceae bacterium
ATTTTTCTTCAGGAACTTTGCACTGTTCAATTACAGACGGAATATGAACAGAATCATTTGCTTTCTGATCCGTAAAGAACACAATTCCATCTGTTTTTATTTCTTTTATAAAAGCTTCTGAAATGTTCTGCGTAAGAAGAATAGTCTTTTTACATTGCAACAAAGCAATAAAAGTCACAAGAAAATACCAGTAATCTTCACAATGCAAAATAAAGTCTGTGCAATTATATTTTTCAATCACAGAACGCATTTTTGCAGTATCTGTTAAAAAATCATACCAAGTCTTGTAAACACCGTCAGACCATACATTTTCATAGCACATAATGTAATCATCAGGTCTGGAATTTGCACGGAAAGTTGAAACTGTATAAACGCCATCCATTTTTTTATTTACAAATCTCCTTATTATAAATTCAACAGTAAAAAGCATTCCCATCAATATATATGAAAGAAAGCCAGTATATGCAGACCACACTGCATAGCTGCATCGCAGTGCCGTAAAAGCTGCAATAGAACCGTTTACAATAAAAAACACACACCAGACTATGCAAACTTTCCTGCAGTAAGATTCTATAGCCTTACGGCCAGCAGAATCTGCCCTAGATTTATCTGCAAGAGTTGCAAAGCGGAATATGATTGTAGGAGGAAAAAACAGGGAACTTCCAAAGACGAACAGGAAGGTTGCACTTACGGCTACAGAATACAGCTTTAAGAAAACTGCCTTATTGGTAATAAAACAGGCTGCTCCTGCAAGAAGAAAAAGTGCAGATGAAATAAGAGGGCGAAGCCTTACCCCTTTTTTCATGTTGGTTGCACTGAAAAACAGTGCAGAACCAATTGCCATTATGCATAACGACAGCACCTTAACTGGCAGATGAAGAACTACCAGCAGTGTAAATACCAAAACAGGGTACAGTGCTGCCAATATGAAGAAAAGAATGCGTAAAAATTTCTTCACTACAGATTTCTGTTAATGTAAGGTTCAAGTTTGTCTACAGCATCCTGTATTGTTTTTACAGACTTAAACACATCAGGGTCTATGCGTTCAGGAATAAATTCCTTCATTTTTACGACCAAATCAACAAAATCAATGGAATCCAGATCCAGTTCATCAACCAGAAGAGCTTCTGGAACAATCTTTTCAGATTCCACTTCAAAATCTTTTACAAGAATGTCCTTTAATTTATTAAAAATCTCATCTTTTGTCATTTTAAACTCCGCTTACAGCTTAAGCTTATAGCTAAAACTATAGTTTATGACTGCGTTTTTGCACGCTCAGCTGTAATATAATCTGCAAGAGCGTTTACACTGGCAAAATGTTCTTTGTTATCAGCACTTTCTGAAGAAAATTTTATGCCAAACTTCTTTTTAAGGGCAACTCCAAGTTCAAGTGCATCAATAGAATCAAGACCAAGTCCTTCGCCAAACAACGGCTCGTCGTCTTTAATATCCTCATTTTTTATATCTTCAAGCTCAAGAGAAGATATAATAACTTCCTTTATTTCCTGTTTTAATTCATCCATACGCAAGCAAGTATAAAAAAAAGCCTATAAAAAATCAACCTCACGCTATTATGCAGAAAATTTCATTTTTTTTCCAAAAAAATGTACAAAAATGACATATCTCGAGCAATTACATAGTAAGGAGTAATTGAAATGAACAAAATACAAAAGAAAATTAAGCCTTTACTAAATCCACGGCTCGACAGCACTTTCAAGGCAATCTTTACACAGGACTCGAAAGAGTCACGTAAGGCGTTAAAATCCTTTCTTTCTGCAATGATTGGAGAAGCCGTAACGGATGTCACTGTTAAACAGAACGAACCTGCTACACAGTTTGACAGAGAAAAATGCATCAGGTACGACATCAATTGTGTGTTGGGAGATGGCACAACTGCACAGGTTGAAATTCAGGGCTATGATAAGAAATGTGAGTACGGTAAGCGTGCAGAATACTATGCCGCAAGGCTTGCAAGTTCTTCATCCCATGTAGGTGACGACTGGAATGAACTTCCGAAGTCATATCAGATTTCAGTGCTAAACTTTACCTATGACAAAAACAACCGCATACCCCTGCACCACTATACAATGCAGGACGGCAATGACGGAGCTACGCTTGCAGGCATACTCAACGTAATATTCCTTGAACTTACAAAGCTTCCAAAAATTAAGGTTAAGGATGATGTTTCAGTCTTGCCAGCTGCAATAAAATGGGGTACATTTTTAAAGGAAGCAGACAACCCTGTAAGGCAGGACTTGATAGACAGCATTGTAAAATCAGAGGAGGGTATCATGAACGCAGAGGTTGTACTAGCGGCACTGAGTGATGACCGCTGGCGTTGGATTGAGCAGGGACGTATTGACGGTGACAAACGGGACATAGCTGATGGTCTAAGAAGGTCAAAGGAAGAAGGCATACTCATAGGAGAAAAACGAGGTTTAAAGAGAGGCATGGATGCAAATAAAATTTCAAATGCCAGAAACCTGCTTGCAATGAAAGTCTTGTCAAACGAACAGATTGCACAGGCTGTAGAGTTGCCTTTGGAAAAGATTGAGGAACTTGCTCATGAAATGGAGACTACAAGTTCTGATACAGAATAGAAACAGCCTTAGCTGACAATATAACATTTTAAGATAGAAAAAGCCTGAGTTTTTAGGGAATTCCAGAAACTCAGGCTTTTTTTTTCAGTTTTTTCATAAATTTTTCCAAAAAGTGTACAAAAATGATGGATCTAAAGCAATTACATATATAGGAGTTACAAATATGAATTACATAAAACCCTTTGAGGAACTTGAATTCTATGACGATTTCATGTTCGGGCTTGTAATGCAGGACAAAGAACTGTGTCGCAAGGTGTTGGAATGTCTTATGGGCATTAAGATAAAAGAAATCAGCTTTCCAGAACCGCA
>CACXDK010000312.1 GCA_902766345.1 uncultured Spirochaetaceae bacterium
ATTTGTTCTACGGTAAGTTCTGGATTTGAAGCTCTGAAAGTTTTATCAGATGGAATTATTGCTGTTTTGTGCAATCTTAAAAATGCTGTATTGTATTGACCTTTTGCAATGTTAAGTTTTTGTCTTTTTCCGTCGGGCGATGTAAAAATTACAGTTCCTTTTGCACTGGAGCTTTCTATTCCTGTAACTAAATCTTCAAGCGTAAGTGATGCGGCTTCTTGTAATCCTTGTACGCTTGTTATTTCTCCGTAATTAGCCTTTATGTTTACTTGCAATAGTACTGGTTTGTTTTTTGGGCGTGCAGAAGCATTAATTATTTCAAGGCATTCTGAATGTTCGCCACTTGTTGAAAATTCTTGATTTGAATTATCTGCATTTCCGTCTGTTATCTGTAATTTTTTTTCTTTTATATACTCTGCGTATTCTTTTGAGTCTGTAAACTGTTTTACAAGACAGCCTTCTTGCAACAGACTTACAGTATCAGTATAAGATATAGCTTCCTCTGTACTGTGAGTTATGATTATTATTGTAGTGCCTTTGTTTGCAAGTTTTCGTAAATTTATATAAAGCTTTTTCCGTTCATCAAAATCAAGGAAAGCCGAAGGTTCGTCAAGAATAAGACATTTTGGATTTAGTAATAATGAACCTAATAGAGAAACATAAAATCGCATGTTGCCACCTAAATCCTTAATGTAAGAATCAAGGTTTAATGATGCTGCCCATATTCCTTTTAATTTGTAAAGTTCATCTTTATTTGCATACATGAGTTTGGGAAATTTCAGTATGATGTTTTCTTTTGCTGTAAGTTTTTCTGAAAGTAGGGGGCGTTGATGTACTAGTACAATGCCTTCGTTCAAGGAGTCCTTTGCTGAATTAAATTTTATTTCTTTTTCATTTATGAATATGCTGCCACTGGAAGGGGTGATATCTCCCGCAAGAAGTTTGGCAAGAGTTGATTTGCCAGCTCCATTTTCACCTACGAGCGCATGAATCTTACTGGATTGGAATGTAACCGATACGTTTTCCAAAGCCGTTTTTAGTCTGTATTTTTTTGTAAGTTCATGCGTTCGTAGGTTCATATTTTAATAATTTAGTTAAGAGTTTGTGGAAGTTCAAAAGTTCCGTCTTTTATAGATGCAATGAGGTTATCCATTTTGTTTCTGATATCTTCTGGAACAGCCTGTATGTAAGCTGGATCTGAGTTGAAGTATTCGGCATAACCGTCTTTCATTCCTACAGATTTAGAAGTTCCCCATGCAGTGTTTCCTGCAAGGTACTGTGTTACAGCCTCATTTGCTGCAAATGCCTGTTTTGTCATGCAGCAGGAAATTATTACACCTGGAGCTTTTTTAAAGCCGTTTTCATCAAACCATACTATATTAATGCCGTGTTCTCTAGCAGAAGAAATTACGCCCTGTGATGCTCCTCCACATATTGGAAGAATTACGTCAATTCCAGCTGCTGCAAGTGCATCTGTAATTTCAGCACCTTTTGATCCGTCATACCAGTTTCCTACAATTCTGAATTCACATGTTGTTCCGTTGTATGCGTCTGCAGCACCTTTTGCATAGTATGGATAAAGGATTGTATTCATTATTGGATATTCCTGTGCAGCAACGAGTCCTACCTTATGACTTTTTGAATATAGTCCTGCTATGTAGCCAGAAAGATAAGCCTGATCTCTTTGATTATAACTTACTGTATAAATGCTTGGATTGTTTTCAAGCATGGCATCAAGGAATATGTATTTCTGTTTTGGAAACTGTTTTGCTATAGGTTCTGCGATTTCTGGTAGAGAAGGATTTGATGATATAATCAAATCGTATTTTCCTTCTGCTGTAAGTGCAGTGAGTTTTGTACTCCATTCTGACTGATTTGTTCCTGCTTCCATTATATACAACTGGGCTTTCTTTTTTTCATCTTCTATGGATTCGTTGTATGTATCTACTGCTTGCTGTACTCCTTCTGCAACGTGTGCATAGGTTGGAGAGTCTGCCATAATTCCAGGAATGAATACTGCAATTGATGGAGCTTTTGTTTTTGCTTGCTGAGTCTTTGTGCAGCCTGTAAAGATTAAAAGAGCTGCTGCTGTTATAATGCTTAGAATTTTCATTATATAACCTCTATGTTATGAGTCTGTTTTTGCTAGCAGGTCTAATATAGTTTTATTTAGAACTAATGTCAATGGTTTTATATAAAACTATTTTCTATGTTTTCATTTAGTTTTATTAGAAGTTTTAGCAGAGTATTTTTTTCTATGTCTGAAAAGCCGTTATAACAGACGGATAATAAGTCTTCTGATATTCCTGCTGTAAGTTCGTTGTATTTTTTACCTTTTGCCGTGAGTGATATGTTTTTTGAACGTGCATCATCTTTTGAATTTTCTTCTTTTATAAGGCCTTCATCTTTTAACTTTCGTATGAGAACTGTCGTTGTGGATTTGTTTCTGTTTATTGCTGAAGCAATGTCGCTCATACTCATTGATGCATTTTTTGAGAGTAAAAAGAGTATGTGCCCATGAGAAGATACCAGATTGCCTTTTTCCGAAAGTCGTTTATTTGTAAAGTCTGCTGCGTTTGTATGTATTCTGGAGATTAATGCCATTACGGAAGAAATAGAGTAGTCCATGCGTCAATTATATTTTACGATTTGGTAAAAGTCTATCATTTTTATTGACTGTGGTTGCAAAAAAAAATATACTAAGTCTTATGTTTGTGTTTTTTCTAAAGAAGAATTTCTGTGATATCTGGGATAATTTGTTTCATACCGTTGTAGTTAATATTATTAATGATGTACTTTTTGCTATTTGTTTCTTTTTGTGTATGATGAGTGTATATATTCCTGGTGAAAAGATATCTTTGAATTTGTATTCTTTTATTGCTGTTACGCTTTCTTGTATGATTTTGGGTATATTTACTATTGCCGAAGGAGAAAACTCATATAAGGCTGTAAGTTTTGAAACTCCAAGATTTTCATATCTTTTTAAAAATATACTTCCTAGTATAAAAGATGGTGTTTTGTTTGGTGCTTTTATAAGCATAATTATAAGTGTTGCCTTTACAAGCATTCCTTATTATCTTAATATTGGGTCTCTTTTGGGAGTATTTATGACTTCCATAGTATTCTGGATTCTTTTAATTACTCTTCTTGCTCTTCAGTGGTTTATTCCTGTTAGAACTATAATGCACAACAGCTTCTTAAAATGTCTGAAAAAGTGTTATATCATTTTTATGGATAATGTGTTCTTTACCATTGGAGTGGCTCTTGTAAATTTAGTGAATTTTATTGTAATGATATTCAGTTTGGGCATTTTGAATGGTCCTGCTACTATGACAATTACAACAACAGAGGCTCTTCGTCTTAGGCTTTATAAATATGACTGGTATGAAGTAAATCCTGACCTCTCAAAAGAACAGCGAAAAGATGTTCCTTGGAAGGAACTTTTGGAAAAAGACAAGCGTATTTTAGGTCCTAGAAGCTGGAAATCTTTTATTTTTCCATGGAAGGAATAGTTGGAGTTTCTGTAAAACCCTTAAAAACTTCTGTTGTAACTTTCTATACTTTTTGCTATACTCTGACAAATTATGTGCCGTTGCAATCCAGTGACGGCTGACAGGAGTTTTAGCATTTATGGAAAAAAAAGCATCTAATCAGACAGATCATTCTTGTACTTTGGATAAGATTATCTCATTGTGTAAAAGAAGAGGTTTTGTATACCAGGCCAGTGAAATTTATGGTGGACAGGCTGGTGCATGGGATTATGGTCCTCTTGGTGTTGAATTTAAACGCAATATTCAAAATGAATGGTGGCATTACATGACACAGCTTCATGATGATGTTGTTGGTCTTGATTCTGCCATTTTCCAGCATCATACAACATGGAAGGCTTCTGGACACGTAGATTGTTTTTCAGATCCTATGATTGACTGTCTTGAATGTCATGCTCGTCACCGTGCTGATAAGCTTATTGAAGACTGGTGCTCCTCTAATAATTTTACAACGGATAAACCTGTAGATACAATGACTCATGAGGAAATGAAGGCTTTTATTGATGAGCACATCAATTGTCCTACATGTGGAAGCAAAGAGCGTAAATATACTGCTGTTCGTGAATTTAACCTTATGTTCAAGACATATCAGGGACCTATTGCTGATGAGTCTCATCTTATATATCTTCGTCCTGAAACATGTCAGGGAATCTTTACGGATTTTAAGAATATCGTTCAATCTAACCGAATGAAAATTCCTTTTGGAGTTGCTCAGGTTGGAAAATCTTTCCGTAACGAAATTATATTTAAGAACTTTATTTTCCGTACTTGTGAATTTGAGCAGATGGAAATGGAGTATTTCTGTAAACCTGGTACAGAAGATGAAGTATTTGAGCGTTGGAGACAGGATCGCTGGCAGTTCTATTTGAAATATGGAATTCCAGAAAAGCAGCTTAAATGGCATCATCACGATAAACTTGCTCATTATGCAAAAGATGCTTATGATATTACTTACAATTTCCCTATTGGATTTGAGGAAGTTGAGGGAATTCATAGCCGTACAGACTTTGATTTAAGTCAGCACATGGAATATTCAAAGAAAGATATGAGCTATATGGATCAGGAAGATGGTAACAAAAAGTATGTTCCTTATGTTATTGAAACTTCTGCAGGTCTTAATCGTAATTTCCTTATGTTCCTTTGTGAAGCTTATGAAGAGCAGAATGTTGGTACAGACGGGAACGAAGATTACAGAACTGTTCTTCATCTTGATCCACGCCTTGCACCTATTACGGTTGCGGTTCTTCCTCTTATGAAAAAAGATGGTCTTGCTGAGCGTGCTAAGGAAATTCAGCATCTTCTTAAAGAGGATTTTGTTACTGACTATGATACTTCTGGAACTGTAGGAAAGCGTTATCGTCGTCAGGATAAAGTTGGAACACCTTTCTGTGTAACAGTTGATTACGATACAATTCAGGAAAAGAAAGAAGACGGTTCTAAGAATGAACTTTTCAATACAGTTACAGTTCGCTTTAGAGATTCTATGGAGCAGGAACGCGTTTCTCTTGATGATCTTGTCATGTTTATTCATAAATCTATAAAAAACTATAAGCCTGTTCAGAGGTAAGATTCGTGGAGTATGTTGCACTTGGAAAAACAAACCTTCTCGTTAGTCGTACTGCTTTTGGTGCAATGAGCCTTGATTGTAAGGAAATTGAGGCTTATGGCGATAAAGCAGAAGAAAAGGTTTGTTCCCTTGTGCATCAAGCGTATGATGGCGGTATTAATTTTTTTGATACCGCTCATTCTACTCCACTATGTGAAAAGCGTCTTGGAAAAGCTCTTCATGGCATTCGAAAAGATGTTTTTTTGGCAACAAAAACTGATGCCATTGATGCAAAATCTTTACAGAAAGATTTGCCAGAAAGTCTTTTTGCTCTTGAAACAGATTCAATTGATTTGTATCAGTTGGAAAATCCGCCATTTCTTCCTGTAAAAAATGGTAAAGATGGTTTATATGATGTTCTGGTTTCGTTGAGAAAACAGGGGACTATAAAGCATTTTGGAATTGTTACTGAAAATCTTGATTTGGCACAGGAAGCAATCTTGAGCGGCTTATATGAAACTGTTCAGTTTTCTTTTAATATGATTTCCAGTGGCATTTCTGAACAACTTGTTAAGTTATGTGATGAAAACGATGTTGGATGCATTGCCATGCAACCGCTTAACGGTGGTATTGTAAAAAATATTCCTCTTGCACTTGGATTTTTGCAGCAATATGAAAATGTTGTTCCTGTTTGGGGAGCTCATACTCAAGAAGAATTGGGACAAATTTTATATTTTAATGATCATCCTCCTGTTATAGATGATCAGTTTAGAAAAGAAGTTGAAAATATTCGGCAGTTTTTTAACTAAGTAAACTTAGGCTTTTCTTGCGTTTATAGTCTTTAGAGCGTCTTCAACTTCATTTTTATTCAATACTCGTATAATCTTTAGTTTAAGTGTATCAACCTGTACTACTTTGTTATTACCAGCGGCATCTGTTTCTCCAAGAATCTGTACGAATGGTGTTTTTGGATTTCCTGATGTAACATCAACAACCTGTGCAATTTTTCCGTTTGAAAGGTAGACATACACACCTATAGGGTAAAGAGATATGCTGTAAAGAAGAGCTTTCAGAATTGTTTCTTCATACTGTCTATTTGCATTTCTGAGCATTTCTATTAAAGCTTCAAAAGTACTTCGTTCTTCTCTGTATTCACGAGGAGCTGAGATTGCTTCAAAAGAACATGCTACTGCAATAATTTTTGCATACAATGATGTTTTATCTCCAGTAATATGTCTTGGATATCCAGAACCGTTTACACGCTCATGATGTTCAAGAACACCCATCTGAATATTTGTAGAAAAGTTAGCCTTTTTCAATATATTGTAGCTGACTATTGGATGAGTATTTATCATAAGCTTTTCTGGAGCAGAAAGCTGTTTTTCATTCATATAATACTGGGGAGGAAGCAATATCATACCAATTTCATGTAGGAAACTTGCAACTCCAAGTTCTATTAACTTATCATCAGCCATTTTTAATTGTAAGCCTATTGTTATGGCTACAACAGTAGAACGGATACTGTGATTTATAAGGAAGTTTTTGTCATTCATTGATGGATCTGAAATAATTCTAAGTACATAACTTCTGTTTGTCTTAACAAATGCAATGAATTTAGCTACTTCAGATGATATTTCCTGATTTTTTAATTCCTTATTTGTTGCATAGAACATGTAAACTTTGTTTGCATAGGCTATGAAATCTTTATATACCTTTTTTGCCTGTTCAAGTTCTTCTGGATTGTTAATGTGAGAGAAGGATGTTGTTTCAGCACTATTTGCTGTTGCTTGTGCAGGATTTTCTTTTGGAGCGGCAGATTTTGGTGTCTGTACATTTGCACTTGAATTTTCATTTCCAAGAAATTCGCTTGCATCTACAGCTTCTGTATTTTTCTTTACATTCTCTACTACTGCACTTGTAGTTGGAGACACTGTATCTGCTGCTTTCTCAGTAGTATCAGAAGATTGCTGTACAGTTGGTTGCTGTTCTACTGATGCTCCTGCATTATCAGCGCCGTTTGAGTATAACTTTGTAAAATGCCATTCTTGTAGTGATTTTAAAAGAGAAGCTTCAATTGCACAATTTGCAGGCATTAAAAGAAAGGCATTGTCTATGTATAGATTGTCATTAAAAATTGTTAATGCTTCTATTTTTTCAACATCAAACGAATTCATTAGTATCTCCTTTCTAAGTATCGGCAAATTATGCAATATTTATAATGATAAACTCAAAAAAGGCTTAATTTTTATTAAAATAAGAGCCAAAGGCATTCCTTTGGCTCTTAACATGAGAGGTAAAAAGCATTTCATGACAGGCGTCTGGATGTCAAAGACACGTCTGTCACGAAATGTATAAGGTAAATTCTAATTCAAGTTTTTTACACTTAATTAGTATGGACCTTAATCACAATCTAATTCTATTATCGGAGTAGAGCCAAGGAACTTAACTAAAAGTTTGAAAATTTAACAGTAGAAAGTATTCTTAAATATTCTTTAATAGCTTTGTTAAGTTCTGTATATATTACTTTACTGTAATATAAAGATTTCAACTGAGGATCTTGTGGTAAATCTACTGTTAATTCTTTTATTTTTCGTTCTGTAGGAAATACTAAAGAAGCTGCATCTTTTGCTTCTGAGTTAAGGATTTTTGCATCGATTAAAGATAGTTCTTGAAATATTTCAGGAGCCTTTAATCTATTCTTTATAGCTTTGTCACATAAAGAAAGACCTTTCTTTGCACATGAGTTCAACATTTCCAGATTTGCAACAAATGAATTAAATACATTCCCAAAATCAGAGTTTGTCATATTTGTTCTAAATTTTTTAGCAGATTCCTGTGCAATATTAAAAAACAGATTCTTTTGGTCTGATGAATCGGGTAAGGTAAGTAAATCTTCTACATTTGCCGTCATAATATTATTTATAGCAAGGCTTTCTTTTGTAAGAGAATATGTTTTTGTACCTTCTTTTTCCGCCATCTGACAATTATTTTCAAACCACCAGGAAAAAATTGACATCTTTTTATCTGTTAATAGGCTATTACCATTGTAATCTTTTGCGTATGAAGGTACAGCACCCATAAGAGCATGTATGCTTTGTGTTTCTGAAGTTGTAATTCTATCTGATATACGATGTTCTCTTTCTTCAAATTGAGAACCTCGTATATGCGTCTGCTTGCCAGGAAATCCTAAATCCATTCCTGCTATATAGATTTCTTTTGCACCGCATATACGAGCAAAATCCCATGCAGTCGTTGCAACACTTCCTCCTGCACCAAGTTTTCCTTTTGGTCCTAATTGCTTTTCAAAATACTTCCCAATTGGAAACATTGACGAACAGAGTATTATTTCTTTGCATGAAAATCTGAATACAGAAGGCCATGCAGCACTTTCTGTAACAAGGATAGAATTAGGAGCCTTTAAAAATTCCAGATGCATTGCACAGGCATATTGAGGATCTACCAGAATAATAAAATCTGGTTCAACGCCAATAGCAAGACATGAATGTAATGCTGTGTCAACACAGATAATAATACTTCTTTTTTTTAATTCTTCTAGATAAGGAAGTATCTTTTCCAAGCTTGGTCCTGCTGCCAGAACTATGAAGGGGAGTGGTTTTGAAAGTATTCTGTTTACTCCTGAAAATTTTTGAATGCCGTCTAAAGTTGCTAATTTCTTAAGGTTTCTACAACTATTGTTCATCCATAAATGTGAAAATTTTTCAAGAGTATTTGTATTTATATTCTCTTTTTGCTCATTCTTTTTTATTATTCCCTTAACATTTTCTGCATAATCTTTGCAATGTGCTGTTTGAGAAGGAATGCTTAATATATATAAAGAATTTGTCTTATATTGTGAAAGAATAGATTGCGTAATATCAAGAGGTGTTTTTATTGCAACGATTAAATTTTTATGTTCAAAAACAGCTGTCCAGTCTAGTACAGAAAATGCCTGAAATAAATACTCTGGATTAGGTTCGATAATAATAACGGGAACTTCTGGATTTTTTTTTACAAATTCAATCGGTGCATATCCCAGCCCAAAACTTATGAATATGGCGGCTTGATGTGTATCTATGGAAAAATTAGATATCAACTGTTGAGCTTCTCGTTCTGGATTATATTTTGAATGAAGGGCAAGATTGTGGTCTATTGCTGTCGGAGAACCGTTCTTTGCAGTTTCAATATTTAATGGAAGTGGATTTTTCTCAAAACTGTCAAAATCCTCTTTTAACATTTCGCTTAGTGCTGGAAATCTTTTTGAGAAAAGCTCATAATTTTTATTCAAGTACGAGTTCAATGGTCATGTTCTCCGTAACTGGAGTTCCTGGCGAAGGATTTTGAGATACAACCCAGCCTTCTCCATGTATTATGAAATTAAAGTTCGGCTGATCGAGTAGAGGAATAATATCTCTTTTTGGTCTGCCTATAAAATTAGGAACAACAGAACCTATTGTTAACGGCTCGTTTTCTATGATTGAAATTGTTCCTGAATGTTCAAGACTTGCAGCATTGTTTCTGTTAAGTCCCAGATGGTCTATTATTTCATCTGCAGTTTCTGCAATTACAGGTGCAACAATGCGTCCTGCATAAGTTTCACCTTTTGCCTTTTCAATAACTATATAAAGAATAATTTCTGGTGATTCAACTGGGAATATTGCCAGACAGTTGGAAAGAAAGTCTGTATCACTATAGCCTCCATTTACAGGATCTGCCATTTGTGCCGTACCTGTCTTTACACCAATAGAAATGTCTCCTAAGTTTGCATTGTGTCCAGTTCCGCTTTGAGCTGTTGTTTCCATACAGCTTAATATATATTGAGCCGTAGAGGATTTTAAAACTCTGTCTTCATATTCTGCTTTGTGAACATATTTTTCGGTTCCGTTTCTGTCAGTAATGCGGCTTATGACAGTTAGTTTTATAGGCAATCCCTTGTTTGCAAATGCTGTAGCCGCATGAACCATCTGTAATGCATTTACACTTATTTCCTGACCTATAGACATGGTTGGTTTACTTCGTGCAGACCAATATTTATCATCTGTACTTTTAACAGAACCTCTTGATTCAGAAGGCAGTTCAATACCTGTTTTATCCCCAAATCCAAATTTGTGAATATAAGAAAGGAATGTATCTGTTGTAATTAATTCACTCATCTGAGCTAAGGCATCGTTACAAGAATATTTCAATGCTTCTCGTGCAGATACCCATCCATGATGGTCTAGACATGTAATTCGAAAATGCTCTCCAAGATTTGTGGTCTGTTCATAAATACCGTCACATAAGAATATTTTGTCAGTTGAAAATGCTCCTGAATCTATGAATGCTGCTGTTGAAAAAATTTTGAATACGCTTCCTGGTTCATAAGCTGTAGCCGCAGGACGATCTATGGTTTCTTCTGCTTTTGCAGATGTAAAATAATTAAGATTTGCAGAAGGCAAGCTTATATAAGAAAGTATCTCTCCGTTACGGGCATCGGCAGCAATAATCATCATGTTTTCTGCCTGAGTTTTTTCCATTGTCTTCTGTGCTATTTTTTCCAGTTTGTATTGAAGATTTGCATCTATTGTAAGGTATACATTATCTCCGTAAAGGTCTTCGGTTGTATCAGGTTTTATGGATGGAGAAAGAACTTCCTGTTGAGAATATTCAATTCCACTAAGGCCTTTACCGTCATCTCCCATGTAACCAATGAGTTGGCTTGCAAGATTGTTTTCTGGATATATTCTGCCAGGAATCTTGTCAAATTGGCAGAATGAAATGTAATTGTTATTCTTAATTATTTCAGAAAGATAATTATATTCATCTTGGCTTAGCTTCTTTTTCAGATATATAAAACTGCTTCCTTTATTCATTGTTATGCGTGATGCAATGTCATTAGCATTCATATCTAATGCTGGTGCTACAGCAACTGCAAAGGCTGCTACATTCTTTATCATTTTTGGTGTTACACCAAAGTGGTAGAAATTTGTCTGCACCGCAAGAGGTTTTCCATTTCTGTCAACTATAGAACCTCGTTCAACAACAGGAGGTTTTGTGCTAAAGGTTTTCTTCGGTTCAAATGCCAGTTTTGCATACTGCACATAGATTATTATAAATCCCAGCATTATGAGTGACAGTACGAATATAGATCTCCATTTTATAAAGAAAGAATTTAATTGCATAAAGCTTTTCCTAGTATGTTGTAAACAGGAATAAATCCGTAACTTCGTGAATCAATGGATTCTGTATAATTGTCCCCTATTGCAAGAATCATGTTTTCTGGCACTTCCTTAAAAGTTTTCATTGCTAAAAATTGTTCTTCTGTGAGAGGGTAGTAGTCGGCATTGTTCACTAGTAGATTATACCCATTATCCGATGAATATTCCAGTGGACAAAGGGCTGTGGCTACACATCTCTTTATTACAAGTCTGTTTTCATGCATGTATATGACGATATCGCCGATTTCTGGGGTATCCCAAGAGAAGAAAAGACTGCTTCCGAACGGTTTTACAAGACCGTAAGCCAGCTTATTTACTGTTACAGCTTTTCCATCCTGTAGTGTGGGTTCCATTGAAGTTCCGCTGATGTGTACTATATCTATGATGAATAGTTTTATTGCCATTCCCATTATGATCCCTATGAAAATACACAATAAAATTGATTTTGTCTTTATATGTTCCATTCCTTTTCTTGGTTTTATATTCTAATATCGAAATAAAATTATGTCGATAGTAGATACATGGAAGTTATAAGTTTTGCAAATACTGCTGTGCTGCGTAAATCAAGTACAGTCTCATCTTTTCCTCAGATATTTAATTATCCTAATGCTACATATAGAAGAAATCCTGTCCGTGAAAGACGTTCTGGGAAAAAGATAAAGGTAAGTCCTATTTATATACTTGCCATTCCATTGTGCATTCTTATTTCTATAGGTGTTGTTTCTGCATTGAATAATTATGATACTCATGCTCATGTTGTAAAGTTTGATCTTTCTGATATTGCCGAAGAAGAATTTCTTAATCAAGCTATGTTTGACTGTGCAAAGAATACAGAGACATTTTTTAACAGTGAAGGCTATGTCGCTCAGGGAATAGAAGAAGCTTCTGTCTCTGAATTTGTTTTTAAAGAGCCTGTCAGCTATCAGGATTATACTGTAAAATCTGGTGACACAATAAGTTCCATTACTTATAAATTTGGATTGTCTAATATTTCTACATTAATTGCTGTAAATGACATTTCAAATGTTCGCTACTTAAAATTTGGTCAAAAATTAAGAATTCCTTCTGTAGATGGACTTTTACATACAGTTTCCTCTAGTGATTCTCTTGAAAGTATAAGTGCAAAATATCATGTAACTGTAGAAGATATTCTTGATATTAATGATTTAGACAGTGACGTTCTTTCTATTGGACAATCTTTATTTATTCCTGGTGCAAAACTTGACAGTAAATCTCTTCAAAAAGCTATGGGCGAATTGTTTACTTGGCCAATAAAAGCTTCCTGGAGATTGTCTTCTGCGTTCGGGTCTCGTGCAGATCCTATTACTGG
>CACXDK010000313.1 GCA_902766345.1 uncultured Spirochaetaceae bacterium
ATGCGGCTGCCACAGAAATGACAACCGTAAGGATTATGGTTCTTGTTCCTGAAGAAAGTTCCTTTATGAGCGGAATGTAGGAACTAGCAAAGCTCAGTATGAAACTTACTGCAACACAGGCTGCAATTGTAAAGTTCTTTTTGCATGGCGGAATGATTATTGCAATGAACATTCCGTAAAGAGCTACGCTTAGTGCACTTACTATGCGTGTTGGAAGATACGTTCCTGCAAGAATTCCCGCTGATGTTGCTATTGCCCAAAGGGGAGCTGCAATTGCAATTGCTCCGTAATTATAAAACGGCTGTACGGAACCTTTGCGTGCAATGGAAATGCCAAAAATTTCATCTGTAATTCCGTATCCTACAAAAAGGCGGTGGAAAAATTTTGTGTCGGGTGAAAAGCGCTGGCTTAAAGCACAGCTCATTAAGAAATATCTTGCATTTACAATTAAAATTGCAATGGCAACTTCAATGTATGTAGCCTTGTCCTGTATGGCAGAAAAAAGTGCGTATTCTCCTGCGGAAGCAAGATTGAGCAGGCTTGCCCAAAATCCCTGCATGGCTGTAAGTCCTACTCTTTTTGCAAATATTCCTAGCGAAAATGCTACAGCAAAATATCCGAGTCCGATTGGAACCCCATCAATTAACCCGTCGCGAAAATTTTTAGCTTTATTCATTATATTAATTCCAGAATTGAAATTATAACGATTTGTAAATAAAAAACAATCAGGTTTAGTACATTGTCGGAAATGAATAGTGTACACTATTCAAGATGTGTATAGTACACTGTCGGAAGTGTGTAGTGTACACTATTCAAGATGTGTAGAGTACACTACTCGAAATGTGTAATGTACATTGCACTAAATGAAAAGTAAAAAAAAAGCCCTGATGTTGTATTAACATTAGGGCTTTTTGTAAATTTAATGTGATATTTACTTCAATGTTTTTATTTTACTACAATAAGTGAAGCTTCTTTACCGTCTTTTGTGTAGCACCGTTCTGGATTTGTTGTGTCTACAATTGAAGAAACTCCTGTAAAGTATGCGTACTGGTAAGTTCCTGGAGGAAGAGAAATCTCAAACTCGTAAAGACCTGGACGTACTTCCTGCATTTCGTAAATCCAGCTGTCCCAGTTAGTAAAGCTTCCTCCAACCCTTATCTGCTGACCAGATTTACCAGTATATACAAAACGGACTTTTCTTGTCTTTTCATCTACTTCCGTTGCAGGTGGAATTGTTCTGGTTGCATCTACCTGAGACAGAAGAAGACCTGTGTTTGTATCGTACATCTGACGTGGATTTGTTGGATCAAGCGTCCACAATCCGTCAACAACAATGCGATACTTTATGTCTTTCTGATTTTTGTTAAGCTTTAAAATAAAGAAAAGGAGCGAACTTTCAACTTCATGATTATCATCATAAGTATTGTGAATCTGATAAGGATGGATTGTGTGGAAGTTTTCAAAATCAAATGCTATTCCCACATAGTTTGCAGTCTTTTCTGCCGTAAAAATGAGATAATCACCTTTTAAGTAAGGAGCTTTTACTTCTTTTATTTGTGGAACTATTTCTGCATAGCTGAGCTGTTCATCTGAAAGAACTGGTGCGCCCTTTGCAAATAGAGGAAACGCAAGAAAACTGACTGCTACAGCAAGTCCGTACAAAAATTTCCTATTCATATTATGATTATCGTACTCCTTTAACATTAGTTTACTATTATTTACACACTTATTGCAAGGTTTTTGTAAGTTCCTCTTATACTGAAATTATTTTATTCCGATATTGAACTTGAAATATTACATATTTGCGGAGTATAATAAACAGGTTATGCCAGGATTAAGTCAGCTTGAACAGTTTAATAGAGATATATTAGCTTTGGGTGACGAATTGAAAATTCGTACAGCACGGGGAGAAAAGCCTGTCCGTGTTCCAATTCCAAAGAATGTAGAAGATAGAGACGACTCTGAAGATTTTGCTGATGGAATTCCTCAACTTTCAGAAGATGAGATTAATCAGGCAGAAGCTGCTGCCGCTGAACGTGAACGCGAAAAATATGATTTTTCTGCCATCACAGGTGAATCTTCTTCCGCATCTGAAACAAAGAAAACCGAGTCTACTCCTGCACCTGTTGTCCTTCCTGATGTCTCTGATATTTTGAATACTGCCGCTGACTTGAATTTAGATGACACCGATTTGAGTGAATTTGAAACTCCTGAACCTGAACCAGAACCAGAGCCTGAAGTTACTCCAATTGAAGATATGGATTTGGATTCTCTTTTGCAGTTTTCAGAAACTCCTGCGGAAGATGAAACTCCAGAAGAAGATGATTTTGCTTCGGACAGTGACGATTCCTATTCTGTGCCGTCTGAGCCTTCTTTTTCAGAACCTTCCAATAATGATGCATTTAACAGTAAACTTGATGCTCTTGCAGAAAATGCAGAAACACAGCCTACTGTTGACTTTGATATGGAAGAAGCCAGCAAGGACTTTACCGAACTTCCAGACGGTACTTCCCAGACTATAGATTTAACTTCTGACTTGCCAGATGAACTGTCAATGCCAGAAGAAGATGAATCAGCTTCTTCAAATGATATTGATTTAACCACTGTTCCAGATGAAGGTGCCTCTGGCGAAAATGTTTCTAACGAAACAGTTTCTGATGAAACTGTTCCTGATTTTGGTGCTGATGCCTTTGGTGATTTGGCTTCTTTTGACGGAAGTTCTACTGCAACTGAAAACGCAGATGTCGCAGCTGCGGCAGATATTGCCGATGCAACAACTGCCACAGAACTCCCTGCAGATAGTAGTCTTTCAGACACAGGTCTTGCTGACACAGGTCTTTCAGATACTGGTCTTAATGATATTCCGGATTTTGGAGACATTACATCTCTTGGTGATTTACCAGAACCAGACACAGCTTCTGCCGAAGTGCCAGCTGGCGATCTTGGTTTGGGTGACATTCCTGACTTTGACGCTCCAGCCGAAAGCACACCAACAGAAATGCCAGCAGGTGACGTTGGTTTAGGTGACCTTCCTGATTTTGACGCTCCTGCAGCTTCTGATGCAATTACTACTCCAGAAACTCCTGCTGCGGATGCTGGAACAGACCTGCCTGAGCTTGGTGATTTGCCAGATCTTGATGCAATGGGAGATACAAAAGAAGCTCCTGCAGCAAGTAGTGGTTTGGATGATCTTGGGCTTGGCAATTTTGATATTGATTCATTGGATAAGGCCGATTCGGGTACAGGTTCTAGCGTTGTAGACGAACTTCCTGTAGAAGATTTGACTTCTGCAGTTCCAGAATTTGATACTTCTGGAATGGATATGGATGATTCTGATTTTTCTGCTCCAGCTTCATCTGATTTTGAATTCGGCAACATTACTTCTGTAGAAGGTGATGATTTTTCTATTCCTGGTTTCTCAGACACTCTTACTGCAAACCTTAACAAGCGTAAGGAAGAAGCTGTAGCACAGCCTGTTGCAGGCGAAAGTGATGACGGTCAGGCTAAGAAAGAAAAAAATACATTTACAGATGCAGAATATAAGCTTTTCTTACAGAACCTTGAGCATTACCCATTAAATGTACGTATTGCTCTTGAAGATTTTGTTGTAAAGAATGAATTTACTGATGATGCAGTATTTGAAGTTCTTGAAAAGATTCTTAGAAAAGTTCCTGCACGTCAGGTTGCTGCAGACCTTGAAAAGAAACTCGACATTTCAATTCCTGTACCGCGAGACTTTGAACACCGTACAGCAGAAGAATATGATGCATATAAACATTCTATAGAATATCAGCTCAAGAATAGGATTATTCCTGGTGTAATTCTTACAACCTTTGCTGCTGTAATAATCAGCTGTGTATGGTTGCTTTCAAAGACATTTATATATGAACCTATTCGTGCAACCAACTATTATAAGCAGGGATATGCTCTTATTCAGAAAAATGAATATCCTCTGTCTGAACAGAAGTTTAATGATGCTCAGCGGTATAAAATCATAAAGTCCTGGTTCTTTAAATACGCACGAAGCTATAGGGACCATAAGCAGTATGAACGTGCCCGCACGATGTACAAGAGAATTGTAAGGCAGTTTAACCATGATAAAACTGCTGGTCTTGAATGGGCTGCAATGGAAGCTCAGGATTTGTATAATTATGAAGAGTCAGAACGCATAATTAAGCGAGAAGTGCTTGATTATCATATTAATGATTCTGATACAATCTTACAGTTGGGCGATTTGTATCTTGACTGGGCAACAGAAAAAGATCCTGCAAAGTTTGAACTTGCAAAACAGCAGTACGATCTTTTGATGCAACTTTATGGAGACAAGAAAAAGAATGTTTCTACATATCTTGCCCGCCAGATGCGCTATTACATACGTACCGATAACTTGGGACTTGTTTTGCAGTACAAGCAGAATTATTTCCCTGTAAATAAGAATTTGGGTGCGGATGACCTTGTAGAATTGTCTGGTTATCTTTTGAACAAGCGTTATGGAACATTGCCACTGTCAGAAGAAAACCTGCGTTCTCATATTGAAGGCTTACGCAGCATGCTTGAAGATGCAATGAAGCGTGCTCCAAACAATCCTATGGCCATGTATAACATGGGACAGTACTTTGTAAAGACAAACAACGGTAAGAAGGGAATTGCATTCTTTAACGGTGCTATTGAAGTGTTTAAGTCTCAGCAGTACCGCAACCGTCGCGATACATACCGTTATATTGATACATACCGCCTGCTTGGTGAAGAATATACAAATGAGCGTGAGTTCATTCTTGCAGAACAGGCATATCAGCAGGGAATTGACCTCTTTGAAAAAGAAAACAATTCCAGCGGATTTGAAAGCACTGCTGATATAGGCAAGTTGTATGCAGACATGGGTGATCTTGATTACTTTATTTCTGGTGACATGGATACAGCCCTGCGTAATTATATCAAGGCTGTAAACGGAAAGAACGATACTCCATCTATCCGCTACAGAATTGGTTTCATTCAGTATAGAAACAGAAATTATCCAGAGGCACTTGGTTCATTTATCCGCAGTGCAGAAGGTGCTCCAGAAGATACACATGTACTTCTTTCATTGGCTAATACTCTTAGCCTTCGTGATGATAACTATGCAGCACAAGGTTATTATGAAAAACTCTTGAATATTCTTGATGTTCAGCGTAATCTATATGAGGTGCTTTTGCCTCAGGTACGTGAAGACCAGGCTGATATTGTTGATACATATATGAGAGCATCAAACAATCTGGGTGTAACTCTTTCTCGTATTGCACAGCTTACCGGCGACAGCAAGATGAATGCTCATGCCATTGTAAGCCTGCAGGAAAGTTTGCGTGCATGGGATGCCCTTACCAGAAATCAGGAGACAATGCTCCGTCTGGAAGGATCTAACCTTGCCGCACAGAACATTAAGTATCTTACAGAACCTTATTCTGAGTACGAGCCGGGAATTTACACAGAAATACCTATGATTATGAATGATGAAGAAGGTCTTTAGTGAAACATCCTTCCTGTAAAGCTATAGGAATTGTAAAGCGACAGTATCTTAATGATATAAAAAAGGAAATGCTCCGCAAAACAATTCATATTTGCAGTGCATTTATTCCTCTTTTTCTTCATTATTTTAAGTGGCCTGTTCTTATAGCTTTGGCTTGTGCAGTTTGTGCCTATTCTGTGGCAGAATTGCTCAGGCTGAAAGGAATTACTATTCCTTTTGTATCTGCCGTTACAGCGGCTGCTGCAAGAAAACGCGATGAAAATAAATTCGTACTTGGACCTGTAACACTTTCTATTGGAATTCTTATTTGTGCTTTGTTGTGGCAGCCGTTGCCTGCTTCAATAGGCATTTATGCGCTTGCATTTGGCGATGGGCTTGCAAGTCTTTCTGGCAAACTGTTTGGAAAAGTGCAGATACCTTTAACGCAGGGAAAAACTGCTGTCGGAAGCCTTACGTGTTTTGCCGCAATATTTACTTCCTGTTTTCTTGCTTGTAGAAATTCTTATGTAGCTCTTGTTGTTGCTTCGTTGGGAATGTTCATTGAGCTGATGCCTATTAAAGATTTGGATAATATTATTATTCCTGTTGCTCTTGGTGGATTTGCTCAGTTCTTACTTCCATAAGTATTGAGAATGCAGGTATTTCAGATATATTACAGAGCCTGCTGTAAGGCTTACGATTCCTGCAACGAGCATTACGTAACAGTCTGTATTGCACAGCAGTTTGTAGCCTAACATAATCATTGCACTTCCCATAATCTCTTTAGAAAGATTTTCAACATGATTTGTTTTGCCTTCATAAAAGATTATTATGAGCGTTGCCAGCATCAGCGTGTATTGGAAGGAATTAAACAGCATCATTTTTCCGATTGTTACTGTAAAAGTTGAAAGCAATTCTACAGTTGAAATTGTGTAGATTTGCCCAATAGTAACAGCAGTGATGAACAGTATTACGAAATTGAGTTCTACATACTGTCTCTGTTCAATTTCATTGAAAAAAAAAAAAAAAAGAAGTCCTAACGGAGCTGCAATTCTTCCTGTAAGTGCGAGTGCTACTGAGGTTTTATTCCACAAGTTTTCAATAGGAACGAAAATTCTTACATCTTCAAAAAGGC
>CACXDK010000314.1 GCA_902766345.1 uncultured Spirochaetaceae bacterium
ATGAAACCGCTTTCATGAAACTAATTACACATACAGGAGGAAGCAGGATGACAAAGCCAAGTACTATTTATGACGTAGCACGTCTGGCAGGTGTCAGTTCTGCAACTGTCTCACGCGTACTAAACGAACCAAACAAAGTTGGTGAAGATAAGCGTAAGAAAGTTCTAGACGCAATAAAAGAGTTAAATTTTATTCCAAAAGCTGATGCCGTTGCAAATGCAAGAAAAGGCTATCACAAAATAGGCGTCATAGCTCCTTTTTTTACACAGCCGTCTTTCATGGAAAGGCTCCGTGGTGTTGCAGAAGTTCTTGCAGCAATGCATTATGAACTTGTTATCTATTCAATTGATTCTACAGAAGACTTAAACAGTTACCTCAGTACCATAATAACGACAGTCCGTGTAGACGGACTTATTCTTTTCTGCATGAACTTAGAAAAAGAAATGTTGGAAATGCTCAAAAATGCAACATTTCCAGTATGTTTTGTTGAAAGTGATTTAGAAGGATTCGACTGCGTAAACATACACAACCTTCTCGGAGGTCAAAAAGCTGCAGAGTATCTTTACGGTTTAGGTTGCCGCCACCCAGGATTTATAGGAGAAAAATCAGGACTTTCGTATGCCGTTGGAGCAACAGAAGACAGATTTAGAGGATTTAATTTTTACTTTGCAAATCAGGGAATAATAATTCCTCAGGAACATATATGGATAGGAGAATTTTCTTATCACCAGCTAGATAAAGGAATTAAAGACTTCCTTTCATCAAAGAACAAACCAGACTGTGTATTCTGTTCAAGCGACTTAATTGCAGCTCGCTTCCTGCACATAGCACGAGGAATGGGCATTCGTATACCAGAAGACATAAAACTGATCGGATTCGATAACATTGATATTTCTAATTACATAGGTCTTAGTACAGTAAGTCAGAATTTGGATATGTCAGGCAAAGCTGCGGCAGAGCTTGTTTTAGCAAGAATAAAAGAGCCTGGAAGACCAGTTGTAAACATGAATCTTCCGCTTGACATCATAGAAAGAGAAACTACCAGATAAAATGGTTTTTATAAATTGTCCGTACATAAACAGGAGGTTTCGGATGAAAAAATGTTCAATCGTAAAGACAATGTCAGTACTCAGTGCAGCTGCATTAGTCACACTTTCAATGGGTTGCAGCAAAAATGGTGCAACATCGACAAACGCTTCAAGTTCAGGAAAATCAGAAGACAAGACTATCCGTATTGAAGGAGCATTCAGAGGTGAAGAGGAAGCCCGTTTCCAGGAAATCGTAAAGATTTTCAACGAAAAGACTGGCTACAATGTAGTTTACACAGGAAGCCCAGACTTTGAAGTTCAGATTCAGGTAGAAACTCAAGCTGGAACACCACCAGATATTGCAGCACTTCCTCAGCCAGGAACAATGAAACGTTTTGCAGAAGCTGGTTATCTTAAGCCGCTTCCTTCAGAAGTTGTAGCAGCAATTGATGCAAACTATGCCTCTGTATGGAAAGACCTCGGTTCTTACAAAGGAAACGTATACGGTATTTTCCACCGTGTAAACGCAAAGAGCTTTGTATGGTACAACAAAAAAGAATGGGCAAAACGTGGGTATACAATTCCAACAACATGGGACGAACTTAAAAAACTTGAAGACAAAATGGTTGCTGACGGCATCGCACCTTGGTCAGTAGGATTTGAATCAGCAGCTGCAACAGGATGGGTTGGAACAGACTGGCTTGAAGACCTTATGCTCCGTACAGCAGGACCAGATGTATACGACAAATGGGTTAACCACGAAATTGCTTTCAATGATCCTGCAGTAGTAAAAGCTCTTAACTACTGTGGCGAAGTTTTCCTTAACAAAAAGTATACCCTTGGCGGTCCAAATAACATTATTGCACAGAACTATGGCGACAGTGTAAAGCCATTGTTTACGAATCCTCCAACAGCAATGATGAACCGTCAGGGTAACTTTATTACAGGATTCATGCAGGATGAAATTCAGGCAAACCTTGAAGAAAACGTAGGAGTATTCGCTCTTCCTGCTGTAGATCCAAAATGGGGAACTCCTGTACTTGGTGGTGGTGACCAGTTTGTTGCATTTACAGACAAACCAGGAGTAAAAGAATTCATGACATTCCTTACAACATGGGAAGCATGTGCTCCTTGGGCTAGAATCGGTGGAGCATTGTTCCCACACAAGACTCAGAACTTCAACGACTACGGCAACAGTCTTGAGCGTGATATTGCAAAGATTCTTGTAAACGCAACAGTATTCCGTTTTGATGCATCAGATCTTATGCCTACAGAAGTAGGATCAGGTTCATTCTGGACAGGAATGGTAAACTACGTAAGCGGTGCAGAAAACGCAGAACAGTGCTTAAAGACAATTGACGAAACATGGCCTCGTTAATTTACACACAAAAACTTAGTAAAAAGTAATCATTAAGGCTGAAGGCAAAACCTTCAGCCTTTCATAAAAAGGAGGATGTATGTCTGAGACAAAAACTCTGAAACAAACAGTCTCAGCCCCAGATTTAGCAAAGACATTTGGCGTTGTTATAATTACAATTCTGATTGCTATCGGAGGCTTTTTTTTGTTGCGGAACGACACTTTTCCGCAAATCATTACAACCATCATCGCCATTATATGGGGTGTAAGCAGCGTTGCCCTTATTTTTTATTCTCTCAATCTTCTGGCTCAGGCATTTCCTACAAAAACCTATAACAAAATAGTACCTTACATATTTGTAGGACCAGCTGTAATAATTCTAGCATGGTACCTTCTTATTCCTACAGTCCGCTCTCTCATATTCAGCTTTATGAGCAGAGACTCATCAAAGTTTGTAGGATTTGAAAACTATAAATATTTGTTTACAGACCGTTCCATGCTCATATCCATACGCAATACACTTATATGGCTTGTATGCGGAACGGCTTTCAGCGTAATACTTGGACTCATAGCGGCAATTCTTGCAGAACGCAGTTATATAGAAAAAGTCGGAAAAACTTTTATCTTCCTGCCTATGTCAATTTCATTGGTTGGTGCAGGTGTTATTTTCAAATTTATGTATTCCGCAAAATTCGGCGGAGCAGAACAAACAGGTTTACTTAATGCACTTGTTGTAGCATGCGGTGGAGAACCGAATAACTGGTTGCAGAACGCACCTTGGAACAATTTTTTTCTTATCGCAATATTTGCATGGCTACAAACAGGTTTTGCATTAGTAGTTTTATCTGCTGCATTAAAAGCAGTTCCAGATGACATGATAGAAGCGGCCCGTATTGATGGAGCCGGTGAATTCCGCATATTAATGCAGGTTATAATCCCAAATATCAAAGGCTCAATTATAAGTGTAAGCACCACAATCTTACTTGCTGCACTCAAGTGCTTCGACATCGTCTACTCAATGACAAACGGAATGTTTGGAACAGAAGTTCTTGCTTCTCAGCAGTACAAGCAGATGTTTACATTCCAAAATTATGGACGTGGATCTGCTATAGCCATCTTGATTTTGATTGGAGTTAGTCCTGTAGTTTATTATAACCTCAAAGAATTCCGTAACAGGGAGGCATCCAAATGAAAGAAATAGACAAACGCAAAAAAACACCAGCAAGAACTATCATTACAGTAGGTCTTGTACTTCTTTGTATTTTATGGACAGTGCCGACACTCGGAATTTTCATTACATCATTCCGCAATGCAGATGCAGTAAATGCAACAGGTTGGTGGAAAGCATTCTCAGACTTGAAAAGCTTCACTCTTGATAACTATAACCAAGTTCTTTTTGGTCAACGCTACAGTGTTGGAAATGCAACAGGCACACAGGCTGTACGCGGCACGACAATGCTCAGTGCATTTCTTACATCAATTACCGTAACCCTACCTGCTGTTATCATTCCGATATTCATTGCAGCAGCAGCAGCATACGGTTTTGCATGGCTTGATTTTAAAGGACGCAACATAATGTTCGGCATGGTCGTAGCCCTCTTGGTTGTACCTCTCCAGATTTCTCTTATTCCGATTCTTCGTGATTATCAAAAAATTCATCTGAACGGAACTTATCTAGGAATATGGCTTGCACATGCAGGCTTTGGGTTGCCGCTTGCAACATACATGATGTACAACTACATTTCTACACTGCCCCGCTCAATACTTGAATCAGCATTTATAGATGGAGCAAGTCACTTTACAACATTTGTACGCCTTATTCTTCCATTAAGTGTACCAGCAATCGCATCCTTCGCAATTTTCCAGTTTATCTGGGTATGGAACGACATGCTTGTTTCTCTTGTATTCCTGAGTGGTTCAAAGAACATGGTACAAGTTGTTACCGTCCGTCTTATGAACATGGCAGGAACTCGAGGAACAGACTGGCATTTGCTTACAGCAGGAGCATTTGTTTCCATGGTTCTGCCACTTATAGTCTTCTTGAGTTTGCAGAAATTCTTTGTACGCGGACTGCTTGCAGGTTCCGTAAAGGGTTAATTATGTATAAAGAACAGTTAGAACAGAACATGGCGGAGCTTACCGCACGCCTTTATGAATTGTACGGTTCACGATGGGATTTTTATAAAATCTTAGGACGGCTTGAATCAATAATGAAAAAAGCCGCCTCTGAACGCACAGGCTACTTAAAGCAGAACGATGACGAAGCCATAAATGAATCTACATCTCGTCCTTGGTATTTGCAACAGGAAACAGTAGGCATAATGCTGTATGTAGATCTGTTTGCAGGAGACTTAAAAGGTCTTGTAACAAAAATCCCTTACCTTAAGGAATTAGGCGTAAACTATGTACACCTCATGCCTCTGTTCGACTGTCCTAAAGGAGAAAATGACGGCGGTTACGCAATAAGCTCATACCGCCGTGTTCAACAAAAACTTGGTACAATAGAAGACTTACGTTATGTAGCAGAAGAGTTTCATAAAAATGGAATGCGTCTTGTACTTGATTTTGTATTCAATCACACAAGCAATGAACATGAGTGGGCAAAAAAAGCACTGCGTGGAGATGCAAAATACAAAGACTTTTACTTTATGTACAAGGACAAGGCGGAAGTAGACAGTTGGAATGCAACATTAAGGGAAATCTTTCCAACTGTCCGTCGTGGTTCTTTTACATATCTTGAAAAACAAAAGAAATGGGTTTGGACTACCTTCAATTCATTCCAGTGGGATTTGAATTATTCAAATCCAGAAGTATTTCTTGCAATGTGCGAGGAAATGCTTTTCATAGCAAATCTTGGAGTTGATGTACTTCGTCTTGATGCACTTGCATTTGTATGGAAAGAGAAAGGCACTGTATGCGAAAGCCTTCCAAAAGCACATACTGTAATTCAGGCATTTCAGTATGTGGCACGCATAGCATGTCCTTCCCTGCATTTTAAGAGCGAAGCAATCGTACACCCGGATCAGGTAATTCAGTATATAAATCAGGATGAGTGCTGCTTAAGCTACAATCCGCTGCAGATGGCACTTTTCTGGTCTACAATAGCGACCAGAGATACAAGACTACTTACCCTGTCCTTAAAAAAGAGATGGTATATACCAAAAAACTGTGCATGGATAAATTACATCCGCTGCCACGATGATATAGGCTGGACATTCAGCGATGAAGATGCTTCTCAGCTTGGCATAGACGGATAC
>CACXDK010000315.1 GCA_902766345.1 uncultured Spirochaetaceae bacterium
ATCTTTTGGAAACGTCTCTCTAGTGCTCCATCTTTTTCAATATACTTACGATATTCATTTAGAGTTGTTGCACCTATAACATGAAGTTCACCACGTGCAAGAGCTGGCTTCAAAAGGTTTCCAGCATCCATACTACCCTCAGAAGCTCCAGCTCCAACAATAGTATGTAATTCATCAATAAAAAGAATTATTCTTCCCTCGGATTTTGCAACTTCATTTATTACACCTTTTAGACGCTCTTCAAATTCGCCTCGGAATTTTGCACCAGCAACAAGCTGTCCCAAATCAAGAGACAAAAGACGCTTATTTTGCAGACTTTCAGGAACATCACCACTTGCAATACGCAAGGCAAGCCCTTCAACAATTGCAGTCTTACCAACACCAGGTTCACCAATGAGAACAGGATTATTCTTTGTACGCCTGCTTATTACCTGCATAACACGTCGAATTTCTTCATCACGTCCAATTACAGGGTCAATCTTTCCCTGTCTTGCACGAGCTGTCAAATCCAGACAGTATTTTTCAAGAGAACGCATTTTGCTTTCAGGATCCTGATCATCAACAGTTTGATTTCCACGCAATTCTTTCAAAGCCGCAAGGACAGCTTTCTTAGTAATACCATGGCTTGCAAGAATTTCACTCACACGGAAATCACCATCTGCCATTGCAAGCAACACATGCTCTGTAGAAAGATACTGGTCTTTTAAGTTTGCCATCTCCAATTCTGCCTTAGAAAGCATTCTTGAAGCTTCATCAGACAAAGCCATGCGTATATTTCCGCTTACCTGCGGATAAGACTCTAACAAGGAATTTATTTCAGAAAGTAAAACAGATGCCTTAACACCTATCCGTTCTACAAGAGGAGAAATAGTACCGTCTTGCTGTTTAAGAAGAGCAGCTAAGATATGTTCATTTCCAACTTCACTGTGATTTTTCTGAGTTGCATAAGATGCGGCTTCCTGTAAAGCATCTTGCATCTTTACAGTCATTTTATCATAAGTCATTTTCACCTCCATTTTATTTTCATGTTCAATATAAAAAAATGGAATGAAAAAATCAAATTTTTTGAGTGTATAGATTAAAAATTATGACGGGAATTATTTTACAGGATATTCTATATTGCCATATTCACACAAACAGTTTGCAATATGAACATCTTCAATAAGTTCAAGATTTTTCTTTACCTTGCGATAAAGCTTTAGTTCCCCTGTACCTGCAGCACCACTCAACACTTTTAGCATTTTCCTGCCACCTTCGGGACATTCATACTCACGGACAATCATATTTTCTGCCTTACAGAAAATATCAACATCAACAACATGTTTTCTGTCATTTATACTTACTGTCCAATGAAGCTTTACGCCATCATCGTCAGGAACGGTTTCAGAAAAATCATATACTATTGAATATTTTTTTCTTCCACCAGCATGAAATTCAATTTTTTTATCTTCAAGTACAGAAAGAAGGCTTAACTTTTTATTATATATACCTTGAACCGCAAAACAAGAAGAAAGTAATTTTTTTCCACTTATATTACTTGTAAGATTATTTGAACTTAAATGAAAAAATGGATTAGAAAAATCTTTACCCCAGTTTTTATCAAAATATCCATAAGAAGTTGTTGTGCTAACAGCATATTTTTCACCATCCATCACAATCATGCCAGCAAAGCTGGTTCTGGCACCAAAGCAGGACCAGTTTATGTTAGAACTGCTGAAATTCGGCATTAAGCTGTCTTCTATCTTATAGCGTAAGTTCCATGCAAAAGAACCAGAATCGCACAAAAGTTCTGGTTGTTGAATTAAGTCAATTTTTGAAACTGCAACAGAACCAACCGTAGAAGAGTCTGTAAGAATGCAAGTATTTGAATCTGTTGAACCAACTTTTAGGATGTATTCTGTGGAATCTGTTTTTAACATATCAGCAGGGAAATAGGCATTAAGCTGTTTTCCATTCTTTGAAATACGCCCAACTTTTACCATTACAAACGAAGGACGTACATCTTTTTCTGTCATAAGGGATTTTCCAGTTTCTGTGCCAGCAAGAGCATATTGCAAATCTTCGGGAGTTTTCTCAAGACGGCTCTTAAAGCCTAAAACACATTCGGAAGGAGAAAGAAGAGGATTTAATATATAGAATTCAATAAAGAATGTACAGTCAGCACCAGTCACAGTATTAAAACCGTTCATGACTAATCGCCATCTGTCAAAACCGTTCTTTTTTAATGATCCTGCAAGCATATAACGCTTGCATCGATTTAATTTCCGCAAATTCATCCCAAACCCACCAGAATCGTAATAGAAAAAATTTCTCTTTCAATTATGATTTTCGGAGTTTGGAATTACTTTATTTAAACATATTCTGTAAACTTTCGTCAAAATCCTTAAGCTGCAACGGGAAATGCTCATTCAGGAACTCGTAACAAGACTGAGCATTTCGCTGTACATGCTCATACCAAATAGAATATATTTCCGGTTCAAAACCTGGTCCTGGGTAAGGAGCTCCTTGAACATCAGAAACCAGCTGACGAATCATGCCTACAAAAGCTTCTGTCTTATCTTCCATAATAAATCTCCCGCTTTTTAAGTCTGATTAATAATTATTATATCGGCAATTTCAATAATTTTCCAGTTTTTTCTTTAGGAACAAGAGATTTTGCACAAATAACAACTTCATTATCAGCTTTTCTAAGTTTTTTTGAAAAACGCAAGGCAGATTCATGTATATCATCTGGAGTTATTGCAAGTAAATGTTTTACCCTCTTTAAAGGAGAATCTTTCTTTATGCCACTTAATTCTCTGAAAAAGCCTGTTATCCCTCTATTTTCAGGTGTAATAGGATTAATTTCATCAGAATAAGAGCCTGTAATAGATTTTTCAACTTCTTCAATAGAAAAAGATTTTTCTGCCGATTGTTCAATAATTTCATTCATTACATCTAAAGCCTTGAAAGGTTTAGGATCCCGATAAGTTAGAAATCTTGTTATGCCAGAAATACTATTTGTAGAAAGAAAAGCACCATAAGCTCCACCTTCTGTACGTATTTTCTTCCACAATTCAGTTGTTGAAAGGCAATGCGCATATACGGAGTCTGCAACAGAGGCTTTCGTACCATAAGGACTACTAGGAAAATACCTTACAGCATATCCGACTGTGCCAGGAATAACAAAATACTCTTTATTAGCATTTTTTGTCTGCACAATAGAATAGTTATCCTTATTATCATAAACAAGCTTATTACATAATGAATAAAATGCGTTATCAGACTGTCTTTTTCTAGGATGCAAAGAAGTTAAGCCTATGCTCTTAACAAATGATGAAAGACACTTTTTTGTACCAGCAATTCCTTCTTCGGTTCCTGTTACATGCATAACAGCACCAGCTCCACAAATTTTTTTCAAAATAGAAGCAAGCTTTTTGGAAAGAGTTTTAAGATCCTTTTTCCCAAGATCGTATGCAAAAAAAACAGAAGAGATTCCATCCCACAATTCCTGAACGGCTTTATTTCTGTTTACAGTCCGCTGAACCCGACTGGCAGCATAAATATGAGCCTGAGCAACAACCGAATATTTTATTTCATTAAGATAGCAAGAAAGCAAATCTTTCAAGCGTTTAGTATCAGAAAAATCTGTATTCAGAATACAATCTGTTAACAATGCAAAGCAATCCGAAACTTTTTCTTCCAAAGCTTCAAAACGGAACACAAGCCAGTCCCGTCCAACAACTATATCATTTTTAGAAGTTTTTACACCATCAGGAACTCTTGTTGAGCGAAGGAAAGCCCGCATGCCTCCTGAAACACAACCTATTTTTTTTATGGCAACATCCCAAGGCATTCCATTCCAACCAATATCAGCTATACAGCCAGCAAGAAATGGAAGATAAGGATATTCAGAAGCGTCTAAAACATCTACAGGAAATGCAACATTAAAATAAACAATTCCATTCGTAGGCTCTTTACTTATATATAAAGGAACGTTGCTTACTTTTGTTTTAGAAATATTTATTTCATCAATTTCAGCGGTTAAGTCTGAAATTTTCAATCTCGGAACAATATTTTCATCCTCAGAACTATTCTGAAATTCATTCATAGCTTTTAAATCTGAGAGAATTTTTTTCTTGCCGAGTTCTTTTAATTGTTGTTTTGCAATCTTTGCTTCGGCTCGGGAACGACGTTCGCTCCATTCTACAGAAGGTTCAATAGAAATAAGACTCATTTTGTCATTTTTTATAAAATATTTCAAAATGGCTTTTTGCAAATAATCTGGTTCCTTAGCTATAGTTTCCTTCAAAGCTTTAAAATCTTCTCTAGGAAACAAACATTCCCATGGTTTAAAACCATATAACCAACAGCAAAGAACCTTGCGAAGTAAAACCATAGAAAAAGGAGAACCATCTGGTCGTTTTATTTCCCTATTGCTAATATCAAAGGCATTTTCCAGGCGTTCCAAATCTTCTTTTTGAAAACCATTTTTACAAACGTCTTTCAAAGCATTTATAACTGTTTTCCTGAAAAGAAGTTCATCACCTTTTTTTACCCCATGCATAGAAAAACATGCATACGGATAACGAGAGGATAAAGAAACCCCTGTCAACGGAGCAATATCCTGCCCAAGTCCGCTTTTAAGCAAAAGTTTTGAAACAACAGCACTATCATCGCCCCAGAGCAAATAGTCCAAAAATGTAAGCAACATATTAAAACAAGGTCTGTCTTCCTTTTCCACGCCATCAGAAAGTTTCCAAGCAAGAGAAACAATGTTTATAGCTTCTTTATTATTTTTATTTTTTTTTCCAAAAGCCTTAACGTTATGCTTTAATGAAATGTTTTTATCAGGAACTGGGAACGAGGCTTTTTTCCCGTAATCTTTGACATTCTGAATAACATTTGCATCAAGAAAATC
Organism: uncultured Spirochaetaceae bacterium; assembly: GCA_902766345.1. Next base: position 4,901 of record CACXDK010000315.1, read on the forward strand.
AAGATGCTCTTTCGTAGGAATATTACCATATACGAATACAAGACAATTTGAAGTACAGTAATATTTTTTATGAAATGCTTTTAATCCACGAAGAGTCAAAGAAGGAATTACTAAAGGATCTCCGCCTGAATCAAAATCATAATTAGTTCCAGCAAGAAGAATATTATCTACAGCATCAGAAGCAACCCTCTCAAAAGAAGAATAGTTACCTTTCATCTCATTGAAAACCACTCCTTGAATAGAAGGTTTTCCGTCTGCATCAAATTCTACCCTATGACATTCTTGCATGAAAATTTCTTTTTCAAGCAACGGAAAAAATACCGCATCTGCATAAACCGAAAACAAATTAAAAAAATCGGCTTTTACTAAAGAACTGGCAGTAAAAACAGTATGATCAGAAGCCGTATAAGCATTCAGATAAGTATTTACACTCTGATTTGCCAACCTCAAAAAAGGATCTTTTACTGGATATTTTTTTGAGCCACACAGAACACTATGTTCAAGAACATGGGCAACCCCAGTACTGTCTTTAGATGGAGTACGAAACGTAAAAGCAAAAAGATTTTCAACATCATCATTTAAAAGATGAAAAACTTCCAGACCACTTTTTTCATGACGCAACCATATTCCTGTAGAATCACAATCCAGAACTTTTACTATATCAAGAACCTTAAAACCTTTATATATTTCATTTTTTTTCATCATACGTAAATTTCCCCATCATCTCTTCCTTTTACATGAAGTTTTCCCATTTCCCAGGCACGTCGCAAATCTGCAAAAAACTGAGATGTTATGCGTTCACTATCAGATTTTAAAACAAATTCATTCAGCTGCTCTTCTTCCAAAATCGTCTCACTTCTTCTCTTCGAAAGATTTGATAAGATTTTTCTACGGAATTCAGCATTCTTCCCACGAATAAGAATAGCAATATCTTTATCTTCCATATCATGCAGTTTATTCTGCATATAACGATCATCTGCTCCAATAACATCTTCTTCCGTAAACAAACGCTTTCTTAAATCTGCACCAAGTTCAGGGTCTTCACTGCTCAAAGAAGCAATAATACTTGATTCTGCAGTAGGATCCATTTTCTTTAAAATCTGTGCGAGTACACCTCGTCCATCAAGATACTGAGTGTTCTCTGTATTCTGAGAAAGCATTTTTTCATATAGACTTTTACTAACGCTTTCCAAAATCATCGGTGCGACAGGTTTCATTTTTACAAGTCTTAATACAATATTACTTTTTGTAGCGGAATCCATTGCATTCAGAACTGCAGCAGCCTTCTTCGGTTCTATTTGAGAAAGAACAAGAGCCTTTACAGATTCACTTTCTCCATTCAGAAGAACTTCAATTCTTCCTGCATCAGCTTCAGAAAGATAATCAAACGGCTTACCTGATGGAAACTGCACTGATTTTTGAATAAGCTGCTCTGCTTTTTCACTTCCATAAGCTTTTGTAAGAATTGTACGAGCTGTATCCAAACCCCCCGCTTCTCTTGCCTTTTCCAGCAAAACTTGAAATTCTTCAAGAATCGCTTCGGCTTCTTCTGGAGGTACACTTTGAACAGCTGCAATTTCAGGAATTATTTTTTCAGTCTGTTCTTCACTAAGATGTGGAATTATTTTTGCAGCTTCATCAACACCTATAATAACAAGAAACTTTGCAACTCTTCTGTATATACTTTCCTTTTCACCCTTTTCAACTGGCTGTGCAGGAACTTTTATAAGACCACCAGAAGTAAGTGCAGACGCTGCATTTTTTACATCATTACCAGAAAGCGTTGTTTTTTTGCCATACCACACACCAGTGCGTGCAGCAAGTTTAGCTTCTTCAAGATTTTTCTGATCTTCTTTTTCTTTATCAAGAATTTCACCTATACGGCTATTTACTTTTTCAAATATGGGCTTATGTACAAGAGGAACATGGCCTGGCTCAGACGATTTACGAATCTGTTTGGATATGCTTTTATCATCATCTTTAGAATCCGAAGCCTTCTTGTAGGCATTCATGCGGTAGTCATCTAAATTCATTCTGTTATTCTATTTCAGATTAGCAATATTTACAAGTCTCAGCATATTGCGGACAAAAAAA
>CACXDK010000316.1 GCA_902766345.1 uncultured Spirochaetaceae bacterium
GATTCAATGCTGGTGCTTGGTTCCACATGAATTACTGTACGGATATTTTTCTTATCGATGCCCATGCCAAAAGCTACAGTTGAACATAAGTACACTTGTTCTTTGGGGTAAAACCAGTTTTCAACGGCATTTTTTTCTTCTTTAGTAAGTCCTGCATGATAGAATTTTACACAGTCATCGTTAAAATAAGCTCTGAGTTCACGGGCCATTTCTTCTGCTTTTTTACGTGTTCCGCAAAACATTAGTACAGGTTTTTCTGACTGTACTGCAAGTTTTAATGCCTGCTTTTTTTTATTGTAACAGTTTATTACATGGTAATGGATGTTTGCTCTATCGCTTGCACTCTGTACGATATGAGCATTGCCTTTAAAAAGAATCTCTGCAATTTTTTGAAGGACTTCTGGTGAGGCTGTTGCCGTAAATGCTGTTATTACAGGAGCGTGTAGTTCTTCTGCAATGTTTCCGAGTGTAAGATATGCAGGTCTGAAAGTTGTTCCCCATTCATATACGCAGTGTGCTTCATCAATTGCAATGTGTTGAATTTCACATTCTGCAAGTCGCTGAACAACAGTTTTGTTTTGTAGTACTTCTGGATTTGCAAGGATGATTTTTACTCCCTGCTTTATTTGTGTAAAGATTTCATTTCGTTCCTGCTCAGATTGTCCTCCTCGTAGCACAACGCTTTTTAAACCTGCTTCATTCATTCTTCTTTGCTGGTCTGTCATTAAGGCTAACAGTGGATAAATAATTAATGTCGGCTTTTCTAGCATTACTGCTGGAACAAGAAAGCACATCGATTTTCCTGCTCCAGTGGGAAGCAGGACTATCTGATGTTGAAATTGGGTTTCTTCAAGGTCTTGTACTGCATCAAGAATGTTAGCAATTACAAGTCTTTGCCATGGGTACAAAAACTGTACGTTAAAAGTTTTTTTTGCAACTTCGGTTACTGTGTCATAGTTCATACTTATGATATACACAAGATATGCTTTTTTTGTAATGATTTCAGAAAAATTCTGAAAAAAAATTATGCAAAAATCATGTCTGCAAACATTTTGTGAATTCTGGAGTCCTTTCCAATTTCAGGGTGAAATGCAAGGGCAATCTGATTTTTATACCTTACGGCTACGGTTTTTCCGTCAATCTGTGCAAGCTCTTCGACATCACGGCTTTCTGTTTTTTCTATGTAAGGAGCTCTGATAAATGTCATTTCAAAATCGCCCAGTCCCTTGAAATCTGTTCTTTTTACAAAGCTTCCAAGCTGACGTCCGTATGCATTTCTTTTTACTGTTACTGGTAGAGTACCTAGATGAACGGTTGAATCTTCTTCTATATGTTTTGCAAGCAGTATGAGTCCTGCACAGGTTGCAAGTACAGGAATCCCGTTTTTAATCAGTTTTTTTATGCTTTCAAGCATGTCAAGTTCCCGTAAAAGTTTTCCTTGTACAGTACTTTCTCCTCCTGGAAGAACAAGCCCTGAAAGTGTGTTTTTTGTAATGTCAGACTTTTTTCTAAGTTCAATACATTCTAAACCGAGGGATTCTAGCATTTTCTTATGTTCTATGAATGCCCCCTGTACTGATAAAATTCCTATTTTCATCTGCTTTTTCTCCTTATTGTCCGCGAGCTTCCATAATTAGCTTTATTTCGTTCTCGTTAATTCCAACCATGGCTTCTCCTAAATCTTCTGAAAGTTCTGCAATGAGTTTTGCATCATTAAAATTTGTTACCGCTTTTACAATTGATTGCGCCCGCTTTTCAGGATTTCCAGATTTGAATATTCCTGAACCTACAAAAACACCCTCCGCACCAAGTTGCATCATTAAAGCAGCATCCGCAGGTGTCGCAACTCCTCCAGCTGCAAAGTTTACGACAGGAAGCTTTTTGTTTTTGTGAACGTACTGTACAAGTTCGTAAGGAACTTGAAGAGCTTTTGCTGCTTCAAAAAGTTCATCTTCCCTCAAGGAACTTAATCTTGCAATTTCTGAATTCATCTTTCGTATGTGGCGTACTGCTTGTACAACGTCTCCTGTTCCAGGTTCCCCTTTTGTCCTTATCATTGAAGCTCCTTCATTTATTCTTCTTAAAGCTTCTCCTAAATCTCTTGCTCCGCACACAAATGGAACTTTGAATTCTCTCTTGTTTATGTGGTATACATCATCTGCTGGCGAAAGTACTTCCGACTCGTCAATGTAGTCAATTTCAATTGCTTCAAGAATCTGGGCTTCTACAAAATGGCCTATGCGGCATTTTGCCATTACAGGAATGGATACAGCCTGCTGAATGCCTTTTATCATTTTTGGATCGCTCATTCTGGAAACACCGCCTGCAACCCTAATATCCGCAGGAATTCTTTCTAATGCCATGACTGCGCAAGCCCCTGCTTTTTCTGCAATTACAGCCTGTTCTGGTGTTGTAACATCCATTATTACTCCACCCTTAAGCATTTGGGCAAGACCTTTGTTTAATTCGTACTGTGTGTTTTCCATAATTACCTCTGAATAGTTTTCCTTAATTTGAAAATATGTTATAAATATTCAAGGATTAAATGAATATTCAAATTAATCTTTTTTTTAATGCCAGAGGAATCTAAAGAAATTGCTTAGTTATAATCTGTCTGATGTAAAAGGTCCGCTTTACAAGGCTGTCTGTCAGTTTATCATTGATGATATCAGGCAGGGAAAGCTTAAGGCAAATGAAAAGTTGCCTTCAAAAAGAGCTCTTGCTAAAAATCTTGGCATTAGTACCATTTCAGTTGAAAATGCGTATGACCAGTTGATGTCAGAAGGCTATGTTTATTCCGTTCCAAAAAGTGGTTATTTTGTTTCAGAAATAGAAAGCATTGCTAAAAAGAAGGTTTTATCTGTTCATTCTGTTACAAAAGATAATGACAATACTCCTGATTTTTTTGATTTTTCTTCAAACCGCATAGAAAACATAAACTTTCCGTTTTCAATATGGGCAAAACTTATAAGAGAGACAATTTCTAAAAAAGAAACTGAACTGCTTGAAGTTTCGCCGTGCAGTGGGGTAATGGAATTAAGAAAAGCTATTGCAAATCATTTGGAATCTTTTAGGGGTATGACGGTAAATCCAGAGCAGATTATTGTTGGTGCAGGAACTGAATATCTTTATGGACTTTTAATTAAGCTTTTGGGAAACGATAAATATTACTGCATTGAAAACCCTGGTTATAAAAAACTAAAGCAGATTTATGAAAGTAACAATGTACAGTGTATTCCTGTTGATATGGATGAAAAAGGCCTTTCTGTCGAAAGGCTTAGAAAAACAAAATGTCAGATTGCACATATAAGCCCAACGCATCATTTTCCAACTGGAATCTGCATGCCTGTAAGCCGCCGTTATGAGATGCTTGCCTGGGCAAATGAATCTGAAACTAATTATATTATAGAAGATGATTATGATAGTGAATTTCGCTTAAAGGGAAAGCCCGTGCCTCCGCTTTTCTGCATGGATGTTTTAGGAAAAGTTATTTACATGAATACATTTTCAAAGTCTCTTACATCTACAATCAGAATAAGCTATATGATTCTGCCTGAAAAACTTGCAGAACTGTTTTATGAAAAACTTGCTTTTTATTCCTGTACGGTTTCAACATTTGAGCAGTATACCTTGGCTTCGTTTATAAGCCAGGGGTTCTTTGAAAAGCATATAAACCGCATGCGGCTTCATTACGGAAGAAAAAGAGCACGGGTAATTGAAATAATAAAAAAATATTTCACAGAAGATGAATGTAGAATAATAGAAAATGATTCTGGATTACATTTTATTCTAGAATTTAACATGAGTATGAGTGATATTGCGTTTAAAGAGCTTTTGAAATCAAATAATATTCTTATAAGTTCTGTGACAGATTTTAAAATGAATGAAGAAATTTCTGATACGCACCAGTTTATTCTTAATTATTCCAATATTGATGTGGACAGGCTTGATTCTGTTATGAAAACTATAAAAGGTTTGATTAATTGATAGCTGCAGTGTAATTGTTTTACTCCACAACAATATATGTGTGTTCTTGCATAGAAAATTCTTTTCTGTTAAATTTAAACAGTAGTGTATCGCTTTCTGCCATTCCTGCTTTTAGAAGAAAAATTCCGTAGGGACGAATTTCATGCCGAGCGTTGTATGCGTAAGTTACAGGACCATCGTATTTATAATCTGCTTCATCGTAATTAGTTTTATGCAAATTCCATAGATAAGAGAAACCGTTTTCTTTGCTTATGCAGTCTATGGAAAAAGCTTTTAGCAACTGGTCAATGGATTTACCTGATGCATGGGTAATGCATTTTATGTCTGAATATGCATTTGTGGCAATGTTATGAATGAAGGTTGTTCCACCGTAATTATGATACAGCCATGTTCCGAACGCATAGTTCATGGCATAAGAAAGCATTGCGTGGTAGTGGGAGTCGCCCCTGTATTCAAGACCACATTCTGCATAGCCAGAGTTAAACATTGCGAGTCTTGAATTTAGACTTTCGTTTTCTGTTCTTCCCTTTATAATGTCTTCGCAGATTAATGCCATCATTTCGCTAAATGCATCTGCATCTGGTAAGTTGTGCAAGAGAGTTTTTTGGTTGTAGTTTATTATATGTTGAAACTCGTGGGCTAGGGTTGAAATGCATATATCAATATCAGCTTCTGCCCATTGTGAGTCTATGTAAATATACTTTCCCTCATTGGAATATTTTAACACGTCATTTTCATAATCCATGTTGCTAGGAAAATAGTCTTTTGAATAAAAATATCCTACAACACCATTATTAGCCATGTTTATGTCATACAGTACTATATTGACTTTTCTTCCGGTATCGCTCATGTACTCAAGATTTTTCATTTCAAAGAATTTTCCATTGAAGTTACAGAACATTGCATCTGATTCTTTTCCGAATAAAAGTCTGATTTTATCATACATGCCATCAAATGCATTGCACAATATTTCTGCTGAGCTTTTAATCTTATCTTCTGAACCGTAGCCATCTACTGCCCATACATAGCAGAAGCTTCCTTTTGCTGCAAGATGTGCAGACTTTTTTTCATAAGTTGACATGTTTGAGTTTGTGTCAATATAAATGTCTTTTTGATTTCCTATTTCGTACAGTTTTTCTTTTATGAGTTTTGATTTTTTCTTGTTTTGTTCTGTTTCTGCATCAAAAGATTTTACTTTTTCTGTTTTTCTAAATATTTTTTGCGGAGCAAATACAGAGGTGGGGTCTAAGTTGCGGTTTTCGAAATGCTCTTTAGGATTTTTTACATTGAGAGTTATGCCGTCTGCATGTAATACGTATTGAGCAGATTCTTTTGGAATTATACTGCTTCCAGTGTTTGTCTTTGTTATGTATACGACTGATCCTATCGGAACATTTTGTATTACAAGTGAATCTGTTCCCTTCGGTAGCTCATATACACGGCAAGATTTTACATGTTCAAAATCTGCATAATCAATAATCCTGTTTTCTACATTTTTTCTGGTACAGCAGGAGGTGAGTAC
>CACXDK010000317.1 GCA_902766345.1 uncultured Spirochaetaceae bacterium
ATTATTTTGCTCAACATCTTTTATTGCAACAGATACACTCGAAGTTTTACATCCTAAAGTTTCTGCAATTACAGCTGCAACCTTTTCAGCACACATTTTTTTAAGTTCATCACTTCTACCAGGGAAACATTTAATTTCTACATGTGGCATTTTAGAAGCCTCCTCAGAATGCAAATAAATCTTTTAATATTTTATATTCTATTTTTCTTTTCTTCAATTCAAATCTTACCAAGTTTGACAAGTTCTCTATAATAATCTAATATAAACACTATGAAAGTCGCAGTAACTTATGAAAAAGAAACAGGAAATGTTTTTCAGCATTTTGGAAAAACTCAATATTTTAAGATTTATCAAATAGAAGACGGTAAGATTATTTCTTCTGAAGTAATAGATAATGGAGGAAATGGGCATCATGCATTACCTCCTTTCTTAAAAAGTATTGGTGTAGAAGTTTTAATTCTTGGAAACCGCGGACAGGGAGCTGTTGACGCAATTGCCGCAAGCGGATTAAAAGAATTGCCAGGAATTACAGGAAGTGCCGATGATGCCGCAGAACTTTTTGCAAAAGGAGAATTAAAGCCAAACTTTGATGCAAAATGCAATCATCACGGAAATCATTCAGCAACTTGAAAATAGCCATAAGAGCATATAAAATATAATTAATGAACAGTACCAAAACCTTACGAAAGACTGGCATATTATATACGGTAATTACAGTATTTACCAATGCTGTAATAAACATAACCTTGTCCATAACACCGTCGCCTGTTATTGATCAGGATACGGTGTCAAAATGGCTTAAATTTGTTAATGATTCAAAATTAGCCTGCTTTTTAGCAACCTTCATTCCATTTACAATGCCAGTCATTGTATGTCTTTGGTACTTTCTTCGTAACGGAACGGAAGAAAAACTCAAACAAAGAGCCGTTCAACTGCCTTTGGTCATGGCAACGGCAAGTTTGTCTGGATGGCTTTCAAATCTTTTAATAATGATTGCCTATAGTTTTATTGCAAAATATAAGTTAGGCATTGCCATACGCTTACTTGTAACAACAAGTGCAATATCATCTCTCATGGTTGGAATTTCTTCCTTTACCATGGTATATCTAATTCTAGAAGCTTTAAACCAAAGGATTCTGCTTCCTTTATTATTTCCAGAAGGAAAAATTTCTACAGTTCACACTTCTTTTAGGCCAACCTTTGGTGTACTTCTTGCCATGACTTTTATAATTTCATCGCTGTGGCCAATGGCATATTTAATAAATGGCATGTCAGCAATCCTGATTAATAATGGAATAAAAATTCACAAGGGGCTCTTATTCATAAGTTCGGTACTGCTTGTCACAGCTTTTTTAATTACACTCATGCTGTCAAGAAAAATAGTCAGTCCATTAAAGGAACTTACACATGCCGCAGAACGAATAAAGGCAGGTGACTACAAAACAAAATTGCACATAATTACAAATGATGAGATGGGAAGTCTTGCAGACACTTTTAATGACATGACCTGTGCTCTTGCAGAAAAAGAATTCATGAGAGACACTTTTGGCAAAGTTGTAGATCCGAATGTAAGAGACTATCTTATGAAAAGTGGTGTTGCATTAAAAGGTGAAAGTCTGGAGGTAACAGTACTTTTCTGTGACATAAGAAGCTTTACTGCCATGAGTGAAAAAATGCAGGCGGAAGAAGTTGTTTCGCTTCTAAACAGATACTTTACTGTTCTTGGAAAATGCATTGCAAAACATAATGGCATCATAAATAAATACATTGGCGATGCAATAATGGCAATGTTTGGTGCGCCAATAAAAAGCGAAACTCATGCCCAAGATGCATATCTTGCAGCATTAGACATGAGACATTCTCTTGCAGCTTTAAATGAAGAGCTTTGTGCAGAAGGAAAAAGCCCCCTCCGTTTTGGCATAGGCATACATACTGGAAAAGTGTTTGCTGGTACAATAGGTGCATCCGACCGCATGGAATACACAATAATAGGCGACACTGTAAATACTGCAAGCCGAATGGAATCGCTATGCAAGACATACAAAACTGACATTCTACTTTCAGAAGCAACTGTTTTGCAACTTGGAAAAAACTTACAAGAAAGCAAAGTTAAATTTTTTGACGAAGCAAGCATACGCGGAAAAGAAGACAAAATAAGAGTATACACAATTAATTCTGATTAAATATGAAAAATCAAAACCTGCAATCCATTGTAGTTCACCCTATTCCACCAGTATGGAACAAAAACAGTCGGATAATTATTCTTGGAACAATGCCATCTCCAAAAAGTAGAGAAGCAGGATTTTTCTACATGCATCAGCAGAATAGATTTTGGAAAATTCTTCCGGCACTTTTTAATGAACCAGATTTTACATACGCTAATAATCATGCAGATAAAGAAAAGGCAATTCAAGAACGTAAAAATTTTATAATTCGACATCAAATTGCATTATGGGATGTTCTTGCAAGCTGTGAGATTGAAGGTGCTGCAGATTCAAGCATAAAAAATGCTCAACCAAACAACTTTTACCACATTTTTGCAGAATCAAAAATCAGACATGTTTATTGTACTGGAAAAACAGCCTTTTCTTTATGGAAAAAGCATTGCTTTCAGTATGAAAAACAATTTCAACTCACATCTGAATGTTTACCAAGTACAAGTTCAGCAAATGCCAGCTGGACACTAGAACAACTTATTGCAGAATATAGGAAAATAACGCTAACCCTTGTAAAAACAGCATAAAAACGATAGTATTAAAGGAGAATGATTCAACCTTTTTCACGAATATATAAGATTCTCATTCTCCTATCAGCAGCACTTTCAATGCTGTTAATTTCATCATGTACCAGTGCAAAAAAACAAAAAAAAGCTCAGGAAGAAGAGCTTGAAAGACTTGCACAGGAAGCATTGGAACAGTCTTTTTTAGAGAATTTTTTTCCAGACAATACACCAATAGTTACGGCAAAAACTGTGTTTAAGAATTCCGACAGCATGCTGGTAACTTTTGCTGGTGACATTATGGCTCATTCGCCAAATTATTCACGCGGTCACTACGATGAAATTTACAAAGATATAGAACCTATAATAAAAGAAAGCACTCTTTCGTTTGCAAACCTTGAAACCCCTGTTGATGAAAAAAGAGGATTTTCAACATATCCAAACTTTAATGTGCATCAGACCTATTCAAATGCTGCAATAAATGCTGGTTTTAATGTATTCAGTCTTGCAAACAATCATACAAATGATCAGGGATTGGAAGGAATTCAAGAAACAAAGAAATACTTTGACGAGCTTATGCAGCAGACCATGAATTCTAGCCGTCCAGTTTATGCATGCGGTCTAAAAGATTCTGCAGCAGCTCCTTTCACATACAATGTCATAAAGAAAGATGGCTGGACTGTTCTTTTTATGGCTGTAACAGAAATATTAAATCAGAATGCCCAGTCTTCTTACATAAATTATATCCGTACCGATGAAACCGCCCGAAAGAATTTCATAAAGCAAATGACAGAACTAAGGGCAAAAAATCCATGCGATATTTTTGTATTAAGCATCCACTGTTCCGAGCCAGAATATATACTAAGCATAAATAAAAAGCAGGCAGAATTTTATCACCAATTGCTAGATGCTGGTGTTGATGTTTTATGGGCAAATCATCCTCATGTTGCAAAAGACTGGGAAGTTGTCATGGACAGTGAAAACACACCACGTAAAATGATTTTTTATGCAATGGGAAATACAATCAGTGCGCAAAGAACAAATCCTTCATTTACAAATCCAAATCTTCCAAGAGAATACACAGGAGAAGGATATCTTGCACAGGTTCGTTTTTTACGCGATGCAAAAGGCATTTATATTGCACAAGTAAATCCAACACTCATTACTACATATATAACACCAGAATTGCTCTATATCATAAAGCAGCTTGACGAATCCTTTATTCAAGAATTAAGGGATGAAAAACGCGATAAATGGGCAAATTATCTTGAACAGAGAATAAAACTTATGAAAAATATAAAAGGAAAAACAACATGGCAATAGATTACAAAAGTCTTCCAGTCTATGCACAAAAGCAAAAAATTCTGGACTCTCTTAAATCAAATCAAGTTATTGTTGTGCAAAGCCCTACAGGAAGTGGAAAAACAACACAGCTTCCAGTCATTTTATATGAGGCAGGCTATGCAGAAAACGGAATGATAGCTGTAACTCAGCCAAGACGCATTGCAGCATTAAGTGTAAGCGAATTCATTGCAAAGCAGTTAAAGACCAGGTATCCTGGATTAGTCGGTTACAAAATGCGTTTTGAGGACAAAACAAATGAAACCACAAAAATAAAAATAATGACAGATGGCATTCTTTTACAGGAAATGAAGCTGGATCCTTGGATGCGTAAATACTCTGTCATTATGGTTGATGAAGCTCATGAGCGAAGTTTGAATATTGATTTTGTACTTGGACTTTTAAAACGTGTGCTTGCAGAGCGTAAAGATTTTAAAGTCATTGTAAGTTCTGCAACAATGAATGCAGAAGCCTTCAGTAATTACTTTAACGGATGTCCTATTGTTACAATAGACACACAGGTTTTCCCTGTTGCAATGGTATATGATCCTCCTGCAATTGCGGCAAGTACAATGAACCAGACTGCCGCAGATGCACTCATAACAAAGATTGAACAGACTATAGACCGCGTACTTGATAACAAAGATGATGGAGATATTTTAACATTCCTGCCTGGTGAAAAAATAATTAAAGACTGCATGCAGCGGCTCATGATTTCAAGTTTTCACAACAAGATTCATCTTATTCCGTTATACGGGCGTCTACCTAAAGAAGAACAGGAAAAAGTGTTTGATAAAGCACCTCTTGGAAAAAAGAAAGTTGTGCTTTCAACAAATATTGCAGAAACCTCTGTTACTATTGATGGCGTAACAACAGTCATTGACTCTGGACTTGCAAAGCTCAACTTTTACAGTCCAAGAACATATACCTCAAGTTTGATTGAAACTCCTGTAAGCCGTGCAAGCTGTAATCAGAGACGCGGACGCGCTGGAAGAACCAGACCAGGAACCTGTTACCGCCTTTATCCAAGAACAGACTTTGATACAAGACAGGAATACACAACAGAAGAAATTTACCGAACTGACTTGAGTGAAGTTGTGCTCCGCATGTCTGAACTCGGCATTACCGATTTTGACAAGTTTGATTTTATTTCTCCACCTGCAAGAGAAGGCATTGCAAGTGCAGTTGAAACACTCAACATGCTAAAAGCTATTGAACCTGATGGAACTCTCAGCAAGATTGGAAAATTGATGGTAGAGTTCCCTCTTGAACCAAGAATAAGCAGAATAATAGTAGAAAGCATTCTTCGCTATCCTGATGTATTGGAAGAAGTTATTATTGCAGCAGCCTTCTTAAGTGCCCAGTCGCCTTTTGTTCTTCCTGTTGGAGAAGAAATGGATGCAAGAAAAGCTCATCATAACTTTAATGACATTCAGGGCGACTTTGTAGGCTATGTAAAGATGTTCCGTAGATATATGGATTCATCTCATAAAGAACGTTTCTGCAAAGTAAATTATCTTGATGAAAAAGTCATGGCAGAAATTGTAAACATAAAGTCTCAGCTGGAAGAAATTGTTTCATCAAAACTTCAAATGCCTATTACTGGTGGTGGAGTAATGGACAATTACCTTTGCTGCATTGCTTCTGGAATGATTCAGATTGTATGTATCCGTGAAGGAAGAGAAAACTATCGCACGCTTACAGCAGACCACATAACAATTCACCCAGGCTCTTCTATGTTCCGCACAAATCCGCTATACATTGTTGCAGGAGAAATTGTAAAGACTAGCAGAATGTTTGCAATGAGCGTTTCGCCTCTTACAAAGAATATTCTGCAACAGCTGGATCCTACTCTTGAACAGCAGTTGAGCCATTTCAGCAAGTCTAAGAAGATTGCAGAAAAAGTTGTTGAAGTAAAAGAAAAAAAAGAAAAGCAGGATAAGAAAGTTTCTGCAAAAGAACGCAAAGAAAAAAATAAGAAAAATGCAGAAACCGTTTCTATTGGTGGCATAGATTTTGCATACGAAAAAGTAAAAGGCAAAAAGACTATAAAATTAATGTGGCAAGACTTTAAGAATGCCATAGCCAGAGAGCAATTGGATCAAATTGTAGCAAAAGCAGGAAGTCTCAAAGGCACTGTCATAATGAAAGGTGGCTTTACATTAATGGCTCAGGAAAAAATGGAGCTTATTGCAAAAGCTGCAAAAATGCTTAATCTTGAACCTATAGAAGAATCACAATGGAAACGCAAATTAAATGTTGACATCCGAAAAGATGACAATCTTGTAATGCTTGTTCATAGTCTTGACTGCATAATGAGAGTTGCAATTGCAAAAAATACAACTAGGGAATTAGGTTTTGTAACGCTTTATACAAACGGGAATAATTCGTACTGGTTCAAAGTTTCCAGAGGCTTTATTACGGCTCTTAATGAAAATCTTGCATCCCTTGAAAAGTTAATTGACGATTCAAAGGATTCAACACTTTCAAAGGAACTCAAAGAACAGATAAACATCGTATACAGAATGTTGCATACGATGTATGAATAAAAAAAATTAACTAGATTTATTCTTCTTCTTTCTCTTCTTTAATGCCAAGAATCTTTTTAGCTTTCTTGGCATTTGCATTTTTCTTTGTGCCCTGTGCAATTTTTTCTACTTCAGGGGTCAGGCTTGCATATTTACCTTTTGCATACATATCAAGTCCTGTTCCCTGAGTAGAAACATCTTTGTGTGCAAGGAATTCCCCACAGATTGATTCGTATTCAGGTCTGCCGTATTTTGCAAATTCTTTTCCAAGCAGATATCTTAGACTTTTATGAATTTCAGTTTTGAGAGTATTCTGTGCCAATTCTATAATTTCATCAGAACCAGCATAATTGTTTTTTAACAGAGCTACAGCTACCTTCCCCTTTACAGAATCTCCAGTTTTCTTATCAGTAATAAGTCCTACAAGATAAGAATTTCCTTCCTGTGTATTAAAATCTGAAAGTACAGAGTAGCATTTATCTTTTACAACCTGTTCTTCACCTTTATCTTTGCAACGATAAATAAGATAAGGAACTGCTTCTGCTAATTTCTGATTTTCAACAGCAGAAACAGCTTCCATTCGTACCTTATAGTGAGAATCACGCAATGCCTGAATTATGATTTCCGTAGCTTTCTGATCTGTAAAATTTGAAAGACCTTTTAAAACATAGACACGCAAATTAGGATTATCATCTTCAAACAAATCTATAAGAATATCTTCTGCACCGTCCATCTGCATTGCACCAATTGCTTCTGCAGCATACATGCGGACATAAGCATCTTCGTCTTCATTCTGAACTATATCAACAAGCTTATCATAAGTTTCTACAGCTTTAAGTTTGCCAAGAACTTTCATCAAAGCTTGTCTTTGTGCAGTTGTAAGATCATCACGTTCCATATATTCAGCTACAAATACGGCTTCTTCATTGCTTCCAACTTCGCCAAGACAAGAAAGGGCACTGTTAAAATATTCACTTTCTTCCTTTTCCATAAGATCTACCAGTCCTGCTACAGCTGCAGAACTTTTCACAGCAGAAAGATATGGGAAGCAAGCATCTACAACAGATTTTTTTTCATCATAAGGATCATTTATAATAGAAACTGCAAAATCTTCCAAACAAGGATCTTTCAGTTTTGTAAAATATCCAAGTATCTTTATTTTTACGTTTGAACTTTTTGACTCCTGAAACAAATCATACAGAGATTCTGCAAAACGAGGATCTTCTTCAAGTGTAAGAGTTGTTACAGATTCTATAATCTGATCTTCTATGCCATATTTAAATGTGTCATTACACTCATCTATATAAGTTTCTTCTGCCCTTTCAGGATTTTTATCAATAACTTCCTGTATTTTTTCCTGAGAAGGAGGTAAGGGACGCTTTGATTCAGGAACTGTTTTTTCTTTTTTGACGTAAGCACTTTCCTTTACAGAAGAGTCTTCATTTTCCTGAGATTCAAGATACTGCTGTACAATAGGATCTTCAGATTTTCCATCCGAAGACTGCTGTGCAAACATTAATGCAGATATAAAAACAGCTGTACTTATAATACAAAACATCTTCTTCATAGCAATTCCTCTTTTGTATTAAACATTATTTGAATGAAATCGTTTCAAAAATTCATCTTTATATGCAGTGAAGCGATCTTCCTGAATGCTCTTGCGAATTTCATTCATCATTGCATGAAGGAAATAAAGATTATGATAGCTTGCAAGCATAGAAGAAAGAATTTCCTGCTCTCTAAAAATATGTCGCAGATAAGCTCTTGAATATGTACGGCAAACCTTACACTGACACTCATTATCTATAGGCGTAAAATCATGTTCAAATCGTTTTTGTTTTATAGAAAGCATTCCTTTATGAGTTATATAAAGTCCATGGCGGGCAACTCGTGTCGGCTGAACACAGTCAAACATATCAATTCCGTCCGCTACTGCTTCAAAAATGTAATCAGGAGTACCAATGCCCATTACATATCTAGGTTTTGCAGTCGGCAGATACTGAACAGTGTAACGAAGATATTCTGCAAACACTTCTGGAGGCTCGCCAACACTAAGTCCTCCGATGGCAAGACCAGGAGTATCCAAGGCACTTACAAATTCTGCACTCTGCTTACGCAAATCTTCAAAGAAATTTCCCTGAACAATCGGGAACAGAATGCCCTTGTAACCATTTTCTCTTTGAACATTCCATTCTTTTATTGCACGCTCAGCCCATGCCGAAGTAATTTTTAATGCCTGCTCCGCTTCTTTTCTTTCAACCCCGTAACCAGAACAAATATCCAACTGCATCTGAATATCGGAGTTCAATTTTACCTGAGTCTGAACAACACTTTCAGGAGTAAATAAATGTTTGCTTCCATCAATATCACTGCGGAATGTTACACCACCGCTTTCAATCTTTCTTAACTGCGAAAGAGAAAACACCTGAAATCCACCAGAATCAGTCAAAAAATTACGGTTCCATTTTGTAAATCCATGAAGTCCCCCACCTTCCTGAACAATATCAGCACCAGGACGCAGGTACATGTGATATGTATTTGCAAGAATAATTTCAAATCCAATTTCTTCAAGAGACTCTTTAGATACAGCCTTTACAGTACCTTTTGTTCCAACAGGCATAAAAACAGGAGTATGTACATCTCCATGAGGAAGATGCATAACACCTGTACGGGCGAGAGTTTTTTTGTCGCCATCCATATTTTCATGACTAATTTCAAAAAAATGTTCTACCATAATAAAAATCCTAAAACAAAACTATGTGCGTGCATATTTTAAAAGCAAGACACTAATACATACAAAGAAAACAACTGGGAACCATTCACCAAACACTGGCGGAATAGTTCCGAATCTTGCCATAAGCATTGTAATCATTTGCATTACATAGAATAATACTACAGCTGTTATGCTTAATGCAAGGCTGACGATAAGAACATTTTTTCGAGTCTTTCCGCTCAGCCCAATTGCCAAAAGGACAACAACTAACACAACAAAAGAAAATGCATATTTTTTATAGTATTCAGCTTTTGCCTCATTGCTTGGCAAACCAGATTTTTCAAGCTGCAAAATATATTGCTTTGCTTCGGCAGCCGTTACTTCCTCAACATTTATTGAATTACGCCTGAAAGTTTCCGGTGGCTCCATAAGTCTGAACAGATGATCATAATCAACAGAATAAATATGATATCCATTTCCATCCTGCTTATAAAAACTTGCATTACTAAGTTCCCAGTGGTCAGAAACCCAAGCTGCACTTTCTGCATATATCAATCCGTCAAAAGAACGGTCGTTGTTTCTGTAAAGCACATAAAGAGAATAAAGACGCTCAAAATGGCTGTCAAAATATTCAGCCTTATAAATTATCTTTCCACCCTCGCTCATTACAACAACATTAGTATTATCATACTGCTGTTCGTTTTCGAGCACTTTATTCTGCAAAGTCATTTTCTTTTCATAACTTTTTACAACAACAGCATCATTAAACACAAAAAGCCCTACACTCATAAATACAGAAAGAATCACGAGCGGAAGAGTAAATCGGAACAAAGATATTCCACAGGCAAAAACAGCAAGCAGTTCATTCTTTGCATACAAATCACTTAGCATATATGCTGTAGCAAAAAGCATGGCAATTGGAACAGAATACCAGGCTGCTTTTGGAATGTAATATAGCATTATCTGAAAAATTGTTAACGAAGGAACACCTTTTGAAACATATCCCCAGATATTAAGAAGTAAATCTGTAAGAGACAGAATGAGTACTGAAAAAATCATAGACCCAAAAAAGATTGCAATAAATTTTTTGAGCATATATATAACAAGTTTCATTTTTTCCTAAGCCTTATATACAAAAGAATTCCTACAATGCCAATGACAAAATTAGGAGTCCACATAACAATAAAACCGTTCCATCCGCTCTTTACACCGAAGGTCTGCCCAAGAATAGAAGCAGCCCAGTGCAATACAGAAATTATTATTCCAAATATTAATCCGAGAGTCAGACCATCTCGCTTTCCAAAGATAAGTGCCAATGGAAAAGCCAACATTGCAAAAAATATTGAGCCAAACGGCATTGAAAATTTCTTGTTGAATTCAAGCTTATAGTGGTTAAGTCTTTTCTTTGTTACAGACTGATCCGTAGCCATAACCTCTATTTTTTTCCACAAGTCAAAAGAAGTTAATTCGCGAGGATCTATCCTGTTTACAGTATCAGTAACAACACTATCAAATACATTAAACGAGGCACTTTGAGATTCCAGTACATCAAACGTTTTTCTGTCGTCAGGATCAATAGAAAATACAGTAGTCTTTCCCATATTAAATTTCATCAGAACGCCTTCATCCTGAGACGGCTCTACAGCTCCCCTGCCAGTAATAATTATGCGGTCATTACCATCGCTGTCAGTATTAAAAAACACCATGTCTCGAATAATATTGTTATCGCTTACATCACCAATAACAATCGTTGTACCGTTCATTCTTTTTATACTGTTACGTTCTATTTCTACCGCTGGGTCAGTCTGCACAATCTGACGCCTTAATCTGTTGAATTTTAAAATGCCAAGAGGAAGAAAATAATCATTCATTACAAAACTAAAGACGGATATTAACATTCCCATTACAAGAACAGGAATGAGTATAAGAGAATAACGCTGACCTGTTGCCCTCAAAATCATAATTTCATTATCCGTAACCATTCTTCCAAGGCACATTAAAAAGCCAACAAGTGTTGCGAACGGGGCTGACTGGGCAACAATTGACGGCAGACAATATAAGATAAGTTTTAATACAGCAGAAACCTTTACATGATGACTT
This sequence comes from uncultured Spirochaetaceae bacterium, assembly GCA_902766345.1. The sequence goes on from CACXDK010000317.1 coordinate 11,402, forward strand.
AAAATAGTTTCTGCAAGAAGAAGAATGTTATTAACAAAGAAAACAACAAAGAAGAAACAGAAGCAAATTGCAAAATACATAAACAGTTCTTTGCACAGATATTTAAGAAGAACATGCCCTGCAAATAGATTTGCTTTTTTATGAGTTTTTTCTTTTTTTGTTTCTTTAGTTACTGCAACTACAGCAGTTGTCGGCTTTTCAGTTTTTACAGCTTCATTTTTTGCAGGCTCTTCTTTTGCAATGAAATCATCTTTTGCAGACTGTTCCTTTACAACAGTCTGCTCTTTTTTTCTTTCGGCATTCTTTTTTTCAAGAGCCATTGCCTTTTTATACTGCTCAATATCTTTTAAGGACAAAGAAACTTCAGTTTCGTCTTCAGAAAATTCTGATTGCAGTTTCTTTATTAAATCTTCCTTTTTATTCTGTTTTTGTACAGAATTTTCACCCCTTACAGCAGGTAATTGAGATTTTTTTTCTATTTTTATTTCATCAAGATAATCAAAATTCATTACTTGCCGGTGCTCCCAAAGCCTCCTTCACCTCGTTCTGTAGAAGAAATCTTGTCTACACAGTCAAACAGACCTCTTGTTACAGGAGCCACAACAATCTGTGCAATACGTTCTTTATTCTGAACAGTAAAATCTTCTTTTCCAAGATTTATCAAAAGAACCTTCAATTCTCCGCGATAGTCACTGTCAATCGTACCTGGTGTATTCAAAACCGTAACATTGTTCTTAAAAGCAAGACCGCTTCTAGGGCGCACCTGAATTTCATAGCCCTCTGGAATTTCAAAAAAAAGTCCTGTAGGAATCAAGACAGTCTGCATTGGATGAATTACAACAGGTTCGTCAACACAGGCACATACATCAGCACCAGCAGCACCAGCTGTTTTATATACAGGAAGCTCTGCTCCATTATTTTTAATACAAGGTATTTTTATTTCAGTCATTGTTAAAGTTCCTCCTGGCTAGAAGCTCCAAAAGCCACAAACGCACAATTCTTTTTATCCAGTAGTTTTTTTACTAAGGCAATAATATCTTCTTTTGTTACAAGCCGTATATCTCTAATAATATCATCGGTTTCATAAAAAGGAAATCCAAGAGAATAATTTCGTTGCAGACGCTTCATAATATATTCCACATCTTCGCCATTAATTATTTCTTCACCGCACAAATGTTCTTTCGCAGCTTCAATTTCTTCATCTGAAAAATCATCGTGAACAAACCGCTCCAACTCATGCTGTAAAAGGCGTGCAACATCTTTTCCGTTTGCCTTATCGCATGAAGCATAGGCACTCCACAACGCAGCATCTTCAAATTCAGAAACAAAGCTATACACATTATAGCATAAACCGTTTGTTTCCCTTAAAGTCTGAAACAGACGACTACTCATAGTGTCACCTGCAAGGGCATTAAACACATCAAGAACCACATCATCTTTCGGAGAAAGAGGCATTTCTACAGGATATGCCTGAATAAGATGCAACTGTGTAAAATCAGTAGTAATAAAATTACTTCCGCTCTTCCATACAGGAGGTTTATCATAATGTTTTTGTGCAGGATATTTTTTAGGTTCTGCATGTTCAGGCAAGAGTAAAAGTTCTTCAATAATTTCCTGCTCATTAAAATTTCCTGCACAGACAACAGTAAGTTCCCCCGATACAAAGTATTTTTTGTACCACTGCAAAATCTGCACACGTGTAAGACTGTCAACATCAGCAATAGTACCTGTTATGCTCCTGCTTATATTCTGATCAGGCCACACACAAAAAGCAGCAGCATCCATTGCACAGCCTTCTGCATCATCAAGAGAAGCTGAAATTTCGTTTTCAACTACAGCCCTCTCTTTTTGAAGTTCTGCCTCTGGGAAAAGAGCATTACAGGACATATCGCACAGAGTATGTATTGCGTTGCGAACATTACTTCCGAAAGCTGGAATAGTACAATATACACACACATTTTCCCTATCAGTATAGGCATTCACATAGCCTCCTGCTTTGTCAAAAAACAAAGAAAGCTCCCGTGCAGATTTTTCTGATGTTCCCTTGAATAAAAGGTGCTCAATAAAATGCGTTATTCCGTATTCGCCATTACTCTCGTTTCTAGAGCCTACAGAAAACCAAAATCCAATGGATGCAATTCTGTGCTCAGGCATTTTCTGCGTAATAAGCATTATATTATTTTTTAAAAGCTGCTTATGAGCTGATTTTATATGCGTATGAAGTGACATGTTCTATTCCATAAAAAAACCACGAAACACCTCCTAAAAAAGACAGAGATGCATCGTGGTTCTATTCATTTATAGAGAATGTTATTTATTCTTTTTTTCCTGCTCTTCAAGAGCATCAATGTAAGAAAGGTTAAGACGTCCCATCTTGTC
>CACXDK010000318.1 GCA_902766345.1 uncultured Spirochaetaceae bacterium
CTTGCAGGTGGTGCACAGCCAATCTGGGGCTACAACTATGGTGCACGTCAGTATGACCGCGTAAAAAAGACCTTTAAGATTGTAATGGTACTGTCCACACTTGTAATGATTTTTGCTTTCGTTATCTTCCAGCTCATGCCAATGGCAATCGTAAGCATTTTCGGAGCATCAGACCCACATTACAATGACTTTGCGGTAAAGACACTCCGCATATTCCTGCTTTTAGTTCCTATTACTGGAGCACAGCTTGTTGCAGGCATTTTCTTCCAGTCTGTAGGAAAACCAGCTCAGGCATCTCTCATTTCTCTTTCTAAGCAGATTATTTTTTCAATTCCAGCAACAATAATTCTGTCAAAAAATATGGGCATTGAAGGTGTCCTGTGGTCAGGACCTGTTTCAGACATTCTTGCATTCGTAATGACGATCCTGCTTTTGGTTGTATCTTGGAACAGTATTTTTGCAGAAAAGGAGATTTCTGCAAAACATTCTGATGACGAAGAAGTAAAGGCCGTATCAAAACACATATCTCCATCTAAAGATTTGTACTTGATTAATAACAAGCCTGTAATCATTTCAATTGGCCGAAGCTATGGAGCTGGAGGACGTTCAATTGGTCAGAAAATTGCAAAGGAATTCAACATTCCATATTATGACGAAGCATTGATTGAAGAAGCAGCTCAGGAAAGTGGTCTTAGTGCAATGTTCCTTGCTTTTGCAGATGAACATCCAGCTTCAAATGAGCTTTCTTCTATTCAGAAAGTAGCAGACGAAGCACAGAGTGCCGTAATAGAAAAGATTGCAGCAAACGGTTCTTGCGTAATTGTTGGTAGACGTGCAGATCAGATTTTGAAAGATAAATATCCTGTAATAAAAATATTCGTAACAATGCCACTTGAAGGCAGAATCGAAAACATCTGTAAAAGAGACAATCTTACACCTGCTCAGGCAGAAAAGATTATTAAAACAACAGATAAAAAGCGTGCCGAATATTACAACTTTACAGCACCTGGAAAATGGGGCAAAGCAGAAAACTACGACTTGTGCATAGACACATCAAAGCTTGGCATTGACGGTTCAGTAAAACTTATTACAGAAGCTATCAGGAAATACTAGCATGATAAAAAACATCATCTTTGATATAGGCAACGTTCTTGTTCATTTCAGACCGCTTGAAGTTATGGCGGAGCTTGGCATGAACGAAGATACCGTGCAGGCTGTAGCAGATGCAACTATACGCAGTCCTTTATGGTGTGAGCTGGACAGAGGTGTCATCCCAGAAGAGACTGTTATACAAATGATGAAACAAACTGCACCAGACAACTACAAAGATGATGTACAGACTTTTTTTGATAAGGGAAGTCATCTGCTGGTAAAAAGCTTTGATTACTCAGCAGACTGGCTAAAATCACTAAAAGAAAAAGGCTATCAAATATTTTTGCTTTCAAACTATCCACAAAGATTTTTTGAAATGCACAGCAAGAACAATTTTACATTCATGCCGTATATAAACGGCAAGATTGTGTCTGGCTATGTAAAAAAAATAAAACCCGACATTGAAATATACAATCTGCTGTTAGATCAGTATTCCCTTACACCACAAGAATGTGTATTCATTGATGATGTAAAGGAAAACATTGAAGGTGCAGAAAAAGCTGGCATTCACGGCATTCATTTTACAAATTTTGAAGAGGTTCAGTCAAAACTCAAAACTTTGCTTGCTTTACCATAACTTTTCTTATATACTTTTCTTATGAGTGAGTTAATAAATAACCTTGAAGCTCAGGGATGCAACATGAAAGAAGCCCTTGAGCGTTTTTTAGGAAATCAGGCAATTCTTGAAAAGATGATATTAAAGTTTCCAAACGCAGTTAAGCCTTTGGAAGTATTATCTTTTATTGATGGCGGTAATATTGAGCAAGCTACAACCAATGCCCACACTATCAAAGGCATAACGGCAAATCTTTCGCTTACACCGCTCTACACAGCTTATACAGAAATTACTAATTTACTGCGGGCAGGAGAAAGCGAAAAAGCAAAAAGCCTGCTGCTTGAAACACTCCCAGTACAGCAAAAGATTATTGATATAATTGCAGGCTAAAATACATAAAAAAGAAAAAGACCAGTTAGGAGCAAACAGATTCCTAACTGGTCTTTTTTATTTCATTATCAATATAATTAATATATCAAATTAACGGGAGCCCTTGTCGTAAGGGATACCTTCTGCTTTTGGTGCACGCGATTTCTTTGAAGTAAAAGCAAGAACCACAAGGGAAATAATGTACGGAAGCATCTTATAAAACTCGCCAGAAACAAGATGTACAAGGAAGTCGAATCCCATATAAGCATCGGCAATGGCACGGAAGAAACCGAACAGCAAAGCAGCAAGAGCAATGCGAATAGGCTTCCACTGACCAAAAATCATAACAGCAAGTGCAAGAAATCCAGCTCCGGCAACACCATAAATAAAATCCCACTGAGAGTTTGCAGCGGTAATGTAAATAATGCCTCCAAGACCACCGCAAGCACCAGAAATCATAACGCCAGCATAGCGCATTTTGTAAACGTTAATGCCAACACTGTCCGCAGCCTGAGGGTGTTCTCCACAAGCCATAAGCCGAAGTCCAAAACGGCTTCTGTACAAGATGATATATGCACTGACAAGAAGCAGCACAGTAATTACCATGTACCAGTTAAAGTCTATTTTTGACGTATGAATAATAAACACCTTGCGGTTTTCAATATAATCCAGAATGGCAGAAACATTGTCACCACCAGAACGGCCGTTATTAAAAGACTTTACCATAACAGTAGCAACAGCAGTGGCAAGCATGTTCATGGCAGTGCCAACAAGCGTCTGATCTGCCTTAAAGTTTACAGCAGCAACAGCCAAAAGCAGAGAGTACACAATACCGACAGCCGCACTCACAATAAGCACAAGCAGAATTATAACGGCAGGATTTGTTCCGACA
>CACXDK010000319.1 GCA_902766345.1 uncultured Spirochaetaceae bacterium
CGCGGATCTTTTTATCAAATTCCTCTTCCGGCAAATGTTTATCTAATTTATACCAGAAATCTTTATCCTCATTTTTGACATATTCTATTTTTAGCATTTCTCAAATTCCTCCTGATTACTTATCTTTCTGGTTCTGAGATAAAATGATCTTTATTAAGTATACAGCGTACAAGGGAATATTTATAAGCCAGTCATCAATTCTAAAATCAGAAAGCGATGTGCGTACAGAATAAAGATTATTATATTTTTGATGAAAAGCCTTTAAACTTTTTGCCTGAAGATTTTCAGCAGATTTTACTTCAATTGGAACAATATGATTCTCATACTGAATTAAAAAATCAATTTCACCAGAAGAATTTGGAGAAGAATAATAAAAGGGATTAAAATCAGTACAGGAAAGCAGCTGCTGTAAGACATACTGTTCAGTTATGGCTCCCTTAAATTCAACAAAAAAGACATTATCATCTAAAATAGTTTTTATGTCTGTGTTTCCAAGTGCACATAAAAGTCCAATATCATTCATATAAATTTTAAATGAATCCAATTCCTCATAAGCCTTTAATGGATAACCGGGTTTTGAAAGGCTATGTACAAGATGTATCAGTCCACAATCAGAAAGCCATTGAATCGCAAGCTCAAAATCTTTTGCACGGGCACCTTTCTTAACTTGTCCATACATAAACTTTTTATTGTCTTTTGAAAGTTGCGCCGGTAACGAAGACCAGACTTGATTCAGTCGGGTACAGAGTGTACTTAATGCATGTTTAGAAAAATCCTGTGCATACACTTCAAGAAGATTATTCTGAACTTCGCGAACCTTTATCCAATCCTGTTGTTCTATAAAAGTCTGAACGGCTTGTGGCATTCCGCCAACATAAAAATATTCCTTCATTCTGGAAATGAATTTTGATTTTAAAGCGGTGATTAAAGACCAGTCGCAAGATTCTAAAACAGAAACCAGCTGTTCATTTTCGCAAGCCATAAGAAACTCAATAAAGGAAAAGGGATACAAAGTCATTAAATCAACTTTGCCAACAGGAAAATTTGTTCCTTTATGCAACGCGACTCCCATCTGACTTCCAGCAGCAATTACCGCATATTCCGGTGCATTTTCACAGAAATATTTTAAGCTAGAAAGTGCTCTTGGAACTTCCTGTACTTCATCAAAAATAATAAGAGTTTCATTTGGTTTTATTGAAACCCCTGTCTCTGCTCCAATGGCAAGTATAATACGATTAATGTCAAAATCTGATTCAAAAGCATTTTTCATTGCAGCATTATTATCAAAGTTTATATAAGCCACATTTTTAAAATACCGTTTGCCAAATTCTTTCATCACCCATGTTTTGCCAACCTGTCTTGCACCCCTCAAAATAAGTGGCTTTCTGTGAGGAGAGTTTTTCCATTGTTCCAGTTTTTTGATAATCAGTCGTTCCATCTGTCATATACTACATTTTTCAGGTGGACTTTTCAAGAAAGAAACGCATTTTTCATGCGGACTTTTATCCCAAAAGTTACACTTTTCCTGCAGAGTTTAGAAGTCCAGCTCAAATAATAATAGATTTACTTTTTATCTCTTCCTCTTCAAGCATCCATAGAAACCTTGTATTCCTGAATCTGCTTTTCCAGATTTTCAATATGATGATTAAGCATAAAATCTAAAAAGCCCTTTGAATCTTCCTTTTCCTGACTTTCTGCAAGAGATTGTATATATTCAGCCCTGTTTTCTTTTTTCACGATTGAAGGAATAAGCAAAAACTCATACTGAATCATATTCATCAAAAGACGGCTCATCCGTCCGTTTCCGTCTGCCCAAGGATGAATGCTTGCAAGCCGATAATGCGCTTCAAAACTGAGTTCATAGATTTTCTGCATATCAGTCTTTGAGTCAATCTTCTTGCGTTCCTCATTCATCCAGTCACAAAATTTCTGAAGCCTGTCTGGAACTTTTTGCCAGGCAAGATAACTTTTTCCACCTCTACCTGCACTCACATTCAAAAGCCTGAGTTCTCCTTTTGCAGATGAAAAACTTCCGCTAATCGTGTTATATGAAGAGCCTGTGTTCATCATCAAAATTGAAGAAAGGTTGCATAAAAGTTCTATCGTTATATCCTCGTGATTTTTTGCATAAATAAAACTCTGCTCGTATGCTTTCTTCAAATCAAGGTTCATAAGCAATTCTGCCATTGGCTTTTTTGCAGAAATTCCTTCATCAAACAAAAGCTGATTTTCTATTTCTGTTACAGTAGAACCTTCTATTGCTGTTGAATGTGTGATTATCGAATACAAATAGAACTTATCATAATCCAGCTGATTTTTTATTCCAAGAGAAACAAACTCATTTATTACTTCATTCAGTTCTGCTGTCATTCTGATTTTCTCCTATAACAGAAACCCATTTTAAAGCCCATTATACCATAAAAAAGTAATTTGTTATCCATAATCATAAATATCCATCCCAAAACTACAAAAATCCCACATCCTCTATGTTTGCGTCATAATCATAGCTATGTTCGTGTCGCAATCATCGCAGGTTTTTAGACGCAACTCTCTAGGGTTTTACGACACAAATCCCTAAGGTTTTACGACACAACTCCCTAAGGTTTTGCAACGCAATTCCCTAAGGTTTTTAGACACAATCCCCATAGACGCCCCATACACAACAAAATCAAGCCCATCTTAAGAAAACAACGGTGGAACGTCACAGCCCAACCAAGCTCTACTCAGAAATACCGTGCAGTTTTGGAACAAAACTGCAGATGTTGGTACTTCACAGCTTTAAAATTATTAGTTTAATCTTAATTTTCTACATAAAAAATGGACTATATGTACCGAAATCCCAACATTCATCCCTAAAATTCGACATTCATCCCAGTTTTCTTGCAATTATTTAAATCTGTGTTACAATCTATAGTGTCTCAGTAAAAATAATATTAAAAGAGAGATTTAATTACCTATGAAAGAAAACAACAAGAGTAGCTCGCTAATTTCAATGGTTATTGCTGTATTCATCATGGCAATAATGGTTCTGTTCGGATCTGTAATCATGTTCAGAAAGAATTCTGCAACAAAATTACGAAGTACCGTGTACACAAAAATACTGGAAATAGAAAAAAGCCTGCTTCCAGAAAAAAAACTTGCCATGCAGCTGGCACAATCCCCTGCTGTTGTAGACTATATGGCAAATCCAACGGATCCTGCAATCCGTGAAATGGCATTCAGAGATTTTCAGACATTCCAAAATTCCTTCAGTTCACACCGAACATTCTGGATTTCCGATAACGACCTTAAATATTACTCCAACATGGAGTTTTTATACGAACTTGACAAAAGAGACCCTGCAAATGACTGGTATCAGGACACAATAGATGCAAATCTACCGTTCCAATTCTATGTAGACTATGAAATAGGCCTCAAAAAGACCTTCATGTGGATAAATGTCCTTGTTTACGGTGCAAGCGGCAAAGTTACAGGCATTACGGGAACTGGAGTTGAACTGACAGACTTCGTAAAGACCATGTACAATTCGCTTGAAGACGGCATTACTATGTACATGTATAATGCAAACAAGGAAATATCTGCATCAGAAGACACAACAGATCTTGAAAAACAGTTGCAGATTACAGAAGTCATTCCAGAGCTAAAAGGATTAAAAGACTTTTCTCCAAAAGAAAGCATAATCCATTCAACTTGGAGCGGCGAATACCTTATTACACCAGTAGAATCGCTCGGCTGGTACATGGTACTCTTCATTCCGTTTACACCAAAGGCTTTCTTTACAAATGCAATTCTGCCATTTTCAATTGCACTCCTTCTTTTAATCCTCTTTATGATTACCTATTCAATGCACAGCCTGTTTAAGCCACTCATTGAAGTGCGAAAAACCGTTAAAAACATTGCTTCTGGCGAAGCTGACCTAACACGCCGCTTGAACACAAACATAAAAACACCATTCAAATCAATCCATGTAATCGTAAACGGATTTAACAGCTTCATGGAAAAGATGCAGATCATGGTACAGGGCTTAAAGGCTTCAGGCTGGCAGCTTGACGAAGTTTCAGAAACAATGAAATCTAGCGTTAGTGCTGTTTCAGACTCAATGACAAACATCAGACATAGTATCAGCAGTGTTCAGGAGCAGATTGAAAGTCAGGCTACAGGCTTTGAGGAAACAGCAGCTGTAGTCAAGGAAGTGACTTCCAGCATTTCGACTGTAAACGACATGATTGACTCTCAGGGCAAAAGCATTCAGGAATCGTCGGCAGCAATCAACCAGCTCATGAAAAGCATTGACAGCATAAGCGCTTCAATGGAAACAATGGCAGATTCTTTCAATCAGCTTGATCAGGATGCCCAGAGCGGAATGAACAAACAGCAGAAAGTAAATGAGAGAATTTCTCAGATTGATCAGCAGTCTCAGATGCTTCAGGAAGCTAACATGGCAATTGCTTCCATTGCTGAACAAACAAACCTTCTTGCCATGAATGCCGCAATTGAAGCAGCTCATGCAGGAGATGCCGGTAAGGGATTTGCCGTTGTTGCAGACGAAATCCGTAAGCTTTCAGAAACATCTTCAAGCCAGTCAAAGACTATCGGAGACCAGCTTAAGAACATTCAGGACAGCATTGGCGAGATTGTTACAGCTTCGCAGGAATCAAGCGATGCATTTTCTGGAGTTTCAAGCCGCATTCACGAAACAGATTCTCTGGTGCGTTCAGTACGTACTTCACTTGAAGAGCAGAACGCAGGTTCCCGCAGTGTAGTTTCATCACTTGAAACAATGGAAAAGAACACAGCCAATGTCCGAAATGCTGCAGCTCAGATGACAGAAGGCAGTGCCCAGGTCCTTAAAGAAATGAACCGATTGCGCGATTCCGTAGAAGCTGTACGCGACAGCATGGCTGCCATGTCTGAAAATGC
>CACXDK010000320.1 GCA_902766345.1 uncultured Spirochaetaceae bacterium
AGGAAATGAACCTTTATGAACGCCTTGAGAAACACAATAAAGTATTCTGGCACAACCATCCAATTCCAGAAGGAAAGACTTCTGCTCAAATAATACAGGAAGCCTCTTGTGCCGAAAATTACATTTCCAGCGTAAACGGCCTTGCCGCAACAGGAGAAATCATTAATATAGACGGACGATGCAACCGAGTCTCAGAGATTTTCTACGGACACAAGAAAGTATATCTCATAGCAGGAAGCAACAAAATTGCCCCAGATTATGAGTCTGCACTCTACAGAGCCAGAAACATAGCCGCTCCAAAAAATGCACAGCGCCTAAAACTCAAAACCCCATGTGCAATAAAAGCAGACAAATGCTACAACTGTTCAAGTCCAGACAGAATTTGCAACGGACTTGCAGTACTCTGGTCAAAGCCGTACGGAAGTGAATACGAAATAATTCTAGTAAACGAACCCTTGGGCTATTAAAATACAGAAATAAAAAAGCCTTGAAAGCACAAGTCTTTCAAGGCTTTTTTTTATATCATCCTACCAAATCTCATTAAGACTTGAATCCAACATTCTAGGTTTTCCCTGAGAATCAGTTACAAGAATTCCAGAAGCAAGCATATTAAGCGGAGTAGAAGGACTTACTTCCAAAGAACTCATGTTCTTAAGAGTTAAATCCTTTGAATAGCAGGCAACAAAATGTTTACCGTTTGATTTTACAACAACATAATAATCGCCGTTACGCTCAATCAATTCAGAAGAATCGGAAAGAGTTTCCTCACTCTGTTTTTTAAGCTCAAGAGCAGAACTGTCTATCAGACACAGGCGAATAGCAGAATGTCCATCATTCACACCACACATTGCAAGATACATATCATCATAGAATTCATATACATCGCCTTCCTGATTAAGTGTTATGTCAGAAACAATGTATACAGTCTTGCCCCTAATCTGATTTACAGGAGATTTTCGGATAACCTCACCAGTAATACCGTTTACAGTAATAAGAGTGTACAGATTACCAGATTCATTTACTACAAAAACACCAGTCAGATAACTTGATGTATCTTCAAGTTCTGGCACAGACTTACCCATTTCTTTCTTGTCTTCTTCCAGAACTTTCTGATCTTCCTTTACCTCTTCATTCTTGCGGTCGGCAATTTCCTGTTGTGCCGTAGCTTCCTGAGCATATTCAGCAGCCTTTTCCTGATTGCCTTCCTTACGCTCCTGGGCGGCAGCCTTCTGTGCCTCCTGAGCCTTTTCTGTAGCGCTTGCAGTTTCCTTTTCCTTTATTTCAAGCATGTCTTCACGCAAATCTACAGCTTTGTCTTCTTCCTGACGCAGTGCATTTACAACATTTTCATCACTGATAACTGTTGTATCTACCGCAGAAATGCCGCCCTGAACATCATTCAAAGGAATAACAATCTGTGTATTGCCAGCCCAGTCTGCCCAGTTGGTACTCAAACCAACCTTATCCTCTGTAATGTTATCAAGAACAACCTGCTTGTAACGCTCTTCAAAAGTTCCAATGTCTTTTCTATAAACAGCATTGTATACCGTAATAAACGTTGCAATTACTTCTGCATCAGCAGTCTCGTAACCATAGGCAGCCTGTAAATAGCCCGTAATTATGCGTCGCAGGTTTTTAATGTGGTCTACACCGGCATTCTTATTCAAAATAAGAATATCTGCATCAAGCTTTTCAGCAGCAGACAAATCAACAGCATGTATAAGAGAATACTTTGCACCAGGTCTGATTACGGCAAAATTCTCAAGATCCTCAGCAACCTCAAGACCAAGTTCAGTACCAATGTTTACAATGGCAGCAGCACTGTCTATGACAGCATGAGGTCCGCCGTAGTTTTCAAACTGAATAGCATCTACATCTCCAGATACTTCCAGTTCAGGTCTGTTTACCTCAAGGGCAGACAGCCCAGCAGCAAACGCAAGTGCAAGAAAAAATCCGCAAACGCTTTTTTTCATAATTCTCCTCAATACATATTATATTTCTACAATTCCTTCATAGCAGAGAGTGGTGTTTCCTGTCAGATAAACAGTATCACCCGTATACTTTACGGACAGTGAACCGCCGCGTACAATAACAGTTACATCTTCGCCCAGAGGACAGAAACCATTCAAAGCGGCAGAAATAACTGCAGCACAGGCACCTGTACCGCAAGCAAGTGTTTCACCGTTTCCACGTTCCCATGTCCTCATCTTAAGCTCGTTTGGACCAACAACGCGGACAAACTCTACATTTGTACGTGCAGGGAAGTTTGCATGAGTTTCAATCTTAGGGCCAATAACATCAACCGCCTCTTTATCAACAAACTTACTGAAAATAACACAGTGAGGATTTCCCACTCCCACACATGTTACGGAATATTCCGTACCTTCTACATTTATCGGAACATTTACTATTGCACGAGAAGGCAATTTTGAAATACAGTCACGGTTCATTTCTGTAACAGGAACTTCTACAGGGTTCAAAAGAACAGGAATTCCATCAGCCTCAAATACAGGCTTGCCCATATCAACCGTAACAGAAGTAACCTTTCCGTCCTGCTTATACAGAACCAAAGTCTTTACACCGCTACCAGTTTCAATAGTAATCGTTTCTGTATTATCGGTCTTTTTTCCGTGTTTTTCCTGAATTTCGTTAATATTATTATCATAAAGATACTTTCCAACACAGCGGATGGCGTTTCCTGCCATCATTCCTTCCGAACCGTCAAGGTTAAAGAAGCGCATCTTTGCATCGGCAACAGTACTCTTTTCAATCAGAACAAGGGAATCCGCACCAATACCACCGCTGCGTCTGTCACACAAACGTACCGCAAGACCAGCAGGATTATTTACAGGCTGAGTCATTGCATTTATTACAATAAAGTCATTACCCAAAGAATTCATCTTGCTGAATGAGATTTTCTGCTTGCTTTCACGCAGACAGTTTATATCTACCAGCTCTACGTTTTCCGCAGAATACTTACTCTTAAGACAGTTTGCAATTGCATTTGCAGTATCAATTGCAGTAAGACAAGGAATGTCTCTTTCTACAGCATGTCGGCGCATCTTTACAGAGTCCGCACGAGGATTTCGTCCCTTTGCACTCGTAGAAATTACATAGTCAATCTTACCAGAATCAAGCAAAGTCAAAAGATTGTCTTCTGGATTTTCATGAATCTTATTTACTACAGTTACTTCCATGCCAAAGTCTTTGATAGTCTCGGCATTACCTTCTGTAGCATAAAGCTTAAAGCCCATGTCATAGAACTTTCTTGCAAGAGAAGGAAGTTCAAAGCGGTCAGTCTTTCGTACACTGAACAGTACACCGCCAGAGCGCTTCATGTTGTAACCAGCTGCAATCAAGCCCTTGAATATAGCTTCTTCCATTGTAGAAGCCAAACCAAGAACCTCACCAGTAGACTTCATCTCAGGACCAAGATGTGTATCAACATCCATAAGCTTTTCAAAGCTGAACACTGGAACCTTTACAGCAAAATAAGGAGGATTGCGATACAAATCAACCCCATAACCAAAATCACGGACATGTTCGCCAAGCATTGCACGGGTTGCAAGCTCTACCATAGGAACACCAGTAACTTTACTTATATATGGAACAGTACGGCTGGAACGTGGGTTTACTTCTATAATATACAAGTCATTATTATAGATAAGATACTGAATGTTAACCAGTCCGCGTGTACCCAAAGCAAGGGCAAGCTCACGGCTCTGATTAATAATCTTTTCACGAAGAATATCATTCAAGTTCCAGCTTGGGTACACGGCAATTGAGTCACCAGAGTGAATACCAGTACGTTCAATGTGCTCCATAATTCCCGGAATAAGAATGTCCTCGCCGTCACAGATTGCATCAACTTCAAGCTCAATGCCCTGCATGTACTTGTCAATCAAGACAGGGTTTTCAATTTCCTGAGCAAGAATAATCTTCATGTATTCTTTTACATCTTCATCGTTAAAGGCAATAATCATGTTCTGACCGCCCAAAACATAAGACGGACGAAGAAGTATCGGATAGCCTATCCTATTTGCAGCTTCAAGAGCTTCTTCACAAGTAAAGATAGTTTCTCCCTTTGGCTTTTTAATGCCAAGACGGTCACAAAGCTCTTCAAAACGCTCACGGTCTTCGGCAACGTCAATAGAATCCGCACTTGTACCAAGAATTCTTATGCCCTGACTGTCAAGGAATTTAGTCAGCTTAATGGCAGTCTGACCACCGAATGCAACAACAACACCAATAGGCTTTTCCGTGTTGATAACACTCATAACATCTTCTGGCGTAAGAGGCTCAAAATACAATCTGTCAGAAGTGTCAAAGTCCGTAGAAACCGTTTCAGGATTATTGTTTATTGTAACAACATCGTAGCCAAGACGCTTTAACGCCCATACACACTGAACACTTGCATAGTCAAACTCAATTCCCTGACCAATGCGGATAGGGCCAGAACCAAGAACAATAATTGTTCCTTTTGAAGATTTCTTACCGCTTTTGTGGCGCAAATCAAGAAACTCTTCAGCTTCATTTTCGCTGTTATATCCGCCATAAAAGTAAGGAGTTTCAGCATTGAACTCACCTGCACAGGTATCAACCATTTTGTAGGTTGCAGGAATGTGAGCAAGTTTACCCTGCTTACGAAGAGCAGCAGCTTCTTCTGCCTGAGCAAGCACACCTGTACCGCCAGGAATAGTTACACCGCTCAAAGACTCTATTACCTTGTCAGGATATCCGTATTCCTTGCACTCCCTGTACAGTTCTACAGAAAGTTCTCCCTTACCAGCCTTTATGTCTGCAAGTTTCTTTTCTGTATTAACAAGATTTTCAAGATGAGCAAGGAACCATATATCTATCTTTGTAATGTCGTGAATCTGTTCTTTTGTAAGAAGTCCGCGCTTTAATGCCTGGAAGATTGCAAAAATCCTCTGGTCAGTACATTCATGTACACGTTCCTTAATGCGCTCGTCGTTTTCTTCTTCAAATACAGGAAGATTCAAACTGCTTACACCAACTTCCGCACCGCGAGCAGCCTTCATTATTGCCATCTCAAAGTTGTGGCCAATTGCCATAACTTCACCAGTAGCCTTCATCTGTGTGCCCAAAGTACGTTTTGCGTAAACAAACTTGTCAAATGGGAACTTAGGCATCTTAACAACAACATAGTCCAAGACAGGCTCAAAACATGCCGCAGTCTTGTTTGTTACTGCATTAGGAATTTCATCAAGCGTGTAGCCAATTGCAATGAGGGTTGCAACCTTTGCAATCGGGTATCCTGTAGCCTTTGAGGCAAGAGCTGAAGAACGGCTTACACGAGGGTTTACTTCAATTACGGCATATTCAAAATTATTAGGATTCAACGCAAACTGACAGTTACAACCGCCTTCCATATCAAGAGAGCTGATTATGTTAAGGGCAGCAGAACGGAGCATCTGGTACTCCTTGTCGCTCAAAGTAACTGCTGGAGCAATAACGATTGAGTCACCTGTATGAACACCAACAGGGTCAAAGTTTTCCATTGAACAGACCGTAAGAACATTGCCAGTATGGTCACGCACAACTTCAAACTCAATTTCCTTCCAGCCTGAAATGCATTTTTCTACCAGAATCTGGTGGATTGGAGAACGGTGCAGTCCGTTCTGTGCAATTTCTTCAAGCTCTGCACGGTCATTTGCAATGCCGCCACCAGTACCGCCAAGCGTAAATGCAGGGCGAACAATTACAGGATATCCAATTTTATTATCAGCAAAGTCTATTGCATCTTCCAGAGTTGTAACAACTTTAGAAGGAATGCAAGGCTCGCCAATAGATTCCATTGTATCCTTAAACAGCTGGCGGTCTTCTGCCTTGTCTATGGTCTCAGGCTTTGCACCAAGAAGGCGTACATTGTGACTCTTTAAGAATCCGCTCTTTGCAAGCTCCATACACAGAGTAAGACCAGTCTGTCCGCCAAGTGAAGAAAGGATGCTGTCAGGTTTTTCTTTTTCTATAATTCGTTGGATTGTTTCAGGAATGAGCGGTTCAATGTAGATGGAATCCGCCATGGAATGGTCAGTCATTAACGTAGCAGGGTTTGAGTTTACAAGTACAACTTCAAGTCCCTGTTCTTTCAAAGCTTTACAGGCCTGTGAGCCTGCATAGTCAAATTCTGCAGCCTGTCCTATAATTATAGGACCGGAGCCAATAACCATTACCTTATGAATGTCTGGATTCAACGGCATCTTCGTTACCTCTCGTTTTAAATGGGAAAAATAAAATGTCTATGGATTTTGTACGTGGAATTGTATATATGCTAATTTTGGAAGTTTTAGTATAAATATCCATACTAAAGCCTTACTGTAGCATATTTTTGCAATCGTGTATACAGGTGGGACTCGCCCAAAAGATAGAACGATTTTTTCATGAAAATTTCTCCATCGGAATAAACAGCCTTATTTCCGTTCCCTTGCCAGATTTTATGTTTAAAGAGCCACCAAGCAAAGAAGAGCGCAGCTTCATGCCACTAATGCCAAAATGTTCTACCGTAGATGCACGGGAATGTGCAATGCCGATGCCATTATCTATTATGCTTATATACAAGCCGTTACGTTCTCCCACATCTATGTTACAACGGACAATTACAGAAACTTCCGTTGACTTGGAATGTTGCTTTACATTGTTCAATGCTTCCTGCACAATGCGGAATATACTAAGCTTGTCGGAAGGCGAAATATTTTTTGAGTCTATGAACAATGCGGCTGCTTCGCGGATTACACAGGACACATCCATATCTGTCTCGCTTTTGAGCCTTAAACATAACGAGCGCAACAAGTCAGAAAGGGATTCTGCACTCATATTTGGAGGTGCAAGGATATGGCTCATGGTACGAACAGAACTTATGCATCCAAATAGGACAGACTTTAGTTTTTCATCAGTAGAAAGCGCCGTTGCACCCCGCAAATCCTGTGCCAGAGTATCATTCAGTTCCGTAGCTATTCTTGCACGTTCTTCTTCCTGTGCTTTTATTATGTGAGAAAGGTAAGCCCTGGATTCCTTTTCCTTTCGCTTTATCTTTGAAATGATAATGAGAGCAGATACTATTACAATAAGGGCTATAATGCTGAAAACCGTAAGAAACAAAAAGAACAGTACAAAAGAATGAAACATCTGATAAAGTTCTTCAGATGTGTAGTCATAAAAATTTTCACTCATAATACGTTACCTTTGAATCATAAGAATCACAAATCTTATAAACCGCATAACCTGCAAAAGTACATACAATACGGTCAAACATTGTCATGGGAATTCTTGCAAGCACGCATGAGACAAATATGCCGAAATGTTGTCCCAGAAAGGCACTTACAAAATGCTCTGTTGCAGACTTATATGCAAGGCCGTTAAATAAAATGCGGTTTACAAATTCAATAAAACCTCCTAAAAGGCTAGAGGCAAAGGCCGACACAATGGCTATGAGTACAATGTAAAGGGCTGTAACAGCAAAACTAAAACTGAAATTAGATTTTTTTCTGGAGAAAAACCATGTTATAAAGGCTATAGTCATGCCACACAAAGAATAAAGCATTTCCCATGGATAGATGGCACTTCCTGTCACGAGGGACTGTATTAAAGTCCATACAATGTTATGCAGAAGTGCCACAGTAAGTCCTGGAAGAAGTCCTGCATAGAATGTTACTGCAACAGTTCCGATTGTATCTAAAAACAATGGAATATGAAGTTTATAGAAAAAAACAACAATACCAAAAAGATTTAAGGCTTCTGCCAGAGCACATGCCAACAAGATGTGCCAAAGCGGAATGCTTCTATGTAAAAATCGCATACAATAACCTCTTTTAATATTGTATCACAAAAAGAAAATAATGATATAGTAACCGTCTGATTTTTTTCATGAATCAAACAAATGAAATCATAATACAAAATTATATCTCCAGTTATGGATTATGTGCTATACCGATTGCAGTTAAATATGGGGGCATAAAAATGATGATAAATTTCCAGAAAAATTTTTTGTTCAAATCTGTACAGCTAGCCTTGCTGACATCTCTTTTAATAGTAGTTGCATCCTGCGGTAAAAAGCAGGAAATAAATCTTTCAGTTATAGAAGACATTCCTACCGTACAGACATTCAAAGAAGATGCCATTCCACAAGCAGACATTGAAAAGATTGTAAAAGCTGGAATGGGCGACAGTTCTGTTGCAATTATAGTCAGTGCAAAGGATGGCTCTGACTTTGACGCAGGGCTTGCAACGCAGATAATGGCAGTGGAATCAGTTCTTCTCGGATACGGAACTAAGATTATCAGTTCCCCTACCATCGTTTTAAATAGGGATGAAAAAGACTCTTACAAGGAACAACTTGGCATTCCCGATGGAATGAGCGTAAAGGGAGTACTTCTTATTGGCAAGGCAGACTTGTCAAAGGCTGAGCCGTTCGAAAACTGTAATTCTTTGTCCAGCTCTATCCGCATTACTTCAAAATCTTCTTCCGTAATGCAAAAGCGGCTCATGTCTACATGACCGTGCACAAAGTGAACGCCCTCGGCTTCAAGTTTTTCCTGCTGTACAAGAGGACCACCGAACGCAAAGCTTCCTGAACAGAAGCCTTTTGCGTTTACAACCCTGTGACATGGAGTAATGCTGTTGCTTGGGTTTTTATGCAGGGCATTGCCTACGTAACGGCGAAGGTTACAGTTACCAGACAAGGCCGCAATCTGTGAATAGGTTGCAACCTTACCAGGCGGAATGCAACGGACAGCTGCATATATTTTTTGCGCTAAAGACACATCACGTTTACAATTCACAAAAACATTATAACATTAACAAATGTCAATGCCTATTCTTCAGTTTCATGAACTATATAGAAAGTTTTCACTTCTTTTTCTAAACTATAAGAGACAGTTTATAACCAGTGCAACATTCCTTAATAAATCGTGTCATAAAACCTTAAGGAATCGTGTCACAAAACCTATAATAATTGCGTCGTAACTCTTATAATAATTGTGTCGCAACTCTTATAATAATTGTGTCGCAACTCTTATAATAATCGTGTCACAACTCTTATAATAATCGTGTCACAACTCTTATAAAATTACGTCGTAAAATACCTATATGATACAATTCTTCATTATACTCTTACAAAAAGTAGGACTTCATTCTGCCCTTGCCTTTAACTTCAACCTCAACACATTCTCCGAAAGAAAATGCAGATTTTGCCTGTGCGAAGGTAGCCTCGCTTACGTGAATTCGCATAGGCTCACCTGTACTTTCCATGCG
>CACXDK010000321.1 GCA_902766345.1 uncultured Spirochaetaceae bacterium
AGGTGTCTGTAGATGATATGCAGAACATACATGAAGAAGGACTGTACATTATTTTGGTTGAACAGGAAAGCAATTGTTTTTCTAATACCAACCTTCTTTACGGATTAGATGACAGTGCTTTTATCCGCACAAAAGTTCCTATGACAAAACGCGATGTCCGCACTCTTATTTTGAACAGACTGCAATTAACGCAAGATAGTGTTCTGTATGATGTGGGATGTGGAACGGGTTCTGTTACTGTAGAGGCTGCCCGCATCTGTTATGAAGGCTGGGTGTTTGCTTTTGACAGCAATGCCGAAGCTGTTGAACTTACTGCCCGGAATATAAAAAAGTTTTGTCTGGGTAATGTACAGCTTGTTCACGGTACTGCACCAGAATGTCTTAAGGAAATTCTTGTGCCGACTCATGTTTTTATAGGGGGCAGCAGCGGTTCTTTATTGGATATAATGAAAACTGTGCTTGAAAAAAATCCCTATGCAAGAATTGTTGCTACTGCCGTTACAATAGAAACTCTGTGTAATATTCAGAATGCATTGAAAGCCCTTTCTGTAACGGATATAGACATAACGCAGGTTAGCATTTCTAAAGCTGAAGAAGTTGGTTCTTATCACCTTATGAAAGCCCAGAACCCAGTGTTTATTGTGTCTTGTAATGGAACTGGGACTATGTAGGGAAAAACATCTCAAAAAAACATAAAAGCTTTTTTGAGATGTCTGCTGTTTTATAGCAGTTTTAATTTATTAAGATTTTACCTCAAGTACATAGCTTGTAGATTCTACCGTATTCTTACGGCTTTTATCTTTGCCAAGGTAAGAGGTGCGAAGAACAATCTGATATTGACCTTCTGCGAGCGTATCTGGCACAAAGAAGTTTAGTTCTGTAGGCTTGTTTCTAAACAGGCCTGTCGAAGAAACTTCTGTCCATGTGGTTTCATCAGTATTCATCTTACCATCAGAACCGACAGGAGCAAACCAGATTCCACTTTCATTTCCACCTATTTTTAGACGGCCGCCCTTTATTCTGCATGGTTTTCCTGCTATAAGAGTTTTATCTTCCGTGCCAGTTGAAAGATCTACAATTTCTGTTATTTCAGGACTTCCATCTGCATAGACGATTTTATCTACACTCAGATTTGTAAGGGCTGAATCTGCAAGAGGTGTAGGTGCAAATTTGATGTAGAACTTTCCGCTGTCTGATACGTCGCTCTTACCTTTTGCATTACACTTCATGGCAATGTACATTGTGCCAAGGTCTAGCACATTTACAGCTTTTCCCTGTTCAAGCAGTTTAAGAATTTTCTTCTGCATAAGGATTGCTGCAAACTGAAGCATATAAGGATCCATACCTTTATTGTCTTCTGCAATTTCTGAAAGAATGTTTTTGAATGAAGCCGTATTACGTGTTACTGTTGCGTAATAAGATCCGTCTTTTGTAAAGTTATTTTCATGCAGCGTCACACTTAAAATTGATGAGCTGTTTTCCAATGTTGAAATATTTTCCATAGAAATTTATCCTTCTGTTTTTTTGCGGGCAACAGACCCCGATTGTGAAAAATCTCTCTCTGATTTTGATTTTTTTGAATTTT
The DNA here is from genome assembly GCA_902766345.1 of uncultured Spirochaetaceae bacterium. The sequence continues at coordinate 1,586 of CACXDK010000321.1, forward strand.
TCGCTTGCAAAAAAATAAAATAGGAAGTAGGATAAATCTATATATAGATGGATAGATTTTATCTTTCCTTTTTCATGTTTTAGGCTTAGGACTATTGGCGTAGTCTTAAGCTTTTTTTTTGCAAGCTGTCAAACATTCATACAGCACACTTGTCTACCTCCATTTCTTCTATCAATTTTACGTCATTAAGATTTTCCAGAACTTTTATTCCAGCAGCCTTTAAAATACCGCACACAACTTGAATCAAAGGTCGTGCAAAGTAGTGCTGGATAATTTCATCTTCGCTCATTCCTTTAATAAGATAATCAGGACACAGTACAAGTTTAGTAATTCGGTCTGTCTGAATCTCATGATTTTTCATTTCTTTGGAATTTGCTTTGCACAATTCTGTCTTGAAGTCAACGCAGTTCAGTGCTCGTAAGAATCTCATTAAGATGGACTGAATGCAGTGTATTACCTCATGTGCTACCGTGATAACATCCATGGCATTCCCATTCAAAGCTCCTTCATAAACATCGCTACGTATGATTATTTCGTTATTCATAGGAATGTAGAAAGCTGCTTCGTAACAGTTCCACTGCCATTCGTTTTTATCGACAATCTTATAATTAAAGGTCTTGTCGATGAAAGGAATAATATTTTCCATTACAAAAATAGGGTCAAATCTTCCGTTCTCGTTGTTTCTGCACAAGAAGAATGACCAGAATGCAGTGAGCTGCATTCCATCTTCTGTTAATACTAGTGTTTCTGTCTGCTGTTCTTCATGACACACTTCCATTTGAATCTTCTCCCGAACTTTCAAATCGCATTAAAAGTTCCTTCAGTTCCTTTACCTGTTCGGCACTAAGCTTTGAAAAATCACGTGCAAACATTACTGCGGTTTCCACATAGTTTGCTTCCGTTTTCTGCTCGTTCAGTTTAACATCTACCGCCCCCTTTACTTTTGCCTTGGCCTCTTCCAGTTCCTTTACCTGCGTTTCGTCCAGACCGTATTCTGCGGCAATTTTTGCTACAAAGTCATCTGGAATTTCACGACCTCCGTTTTCTATGGAGGAAAGATAAGGTGCACTGACACCTAGACGTTTTGCCATTGCTCCCAATACTTCGGAACAGTCAATCCTCATCTTCCTTAAGATTTTACCGAATGCTGTTACCTCTGCCATAGCGTTACTCCGTCCTTGATAATGTAATCTCCTACAAAAAACCTAACAGGTTTTTGTCTTTTATGATGCACCAAGTTTTTGCATCTGGTTAAAATATATAAATGTTTTGGAAAATTGTCAATATAAAATATGAATAAAGTTTACAAAATTGTAAATGTTTAATAATAAAATGAAAAATAATATGTTTTTACTGTGTATTCTACAGTTGTTTTACGTGGAGTAATACGAAACATTTCGTGGACTGTATAGAAACGAACCGTGGAATAATATGAAACGTTTCGTGGACTGTATGGAAATGAACTGTGGAATAATATGAAACGGAATGTTTTTGTGATGGTGGTGCTATTGTGTATTGCTATGGATAAGGGGAATACAAAAATTATAATATTCTGTTCAAAAACATATACAAATATATATAATGGAATATATGTAAATATATCATAGGCAGAATAATATGTAAACCCTAAAAAAAAGAGTATTGACTTTATAATGTAAT
>CACXDK010000322.1 GCA_902766345.1 uncultured Spirochaetaceae bacterium
ACTTACCATCTTTGATAGCAAAAATGTATGAATACATTGTTCCACCACTGTAAAACTCATCGGCATATTCTGAGCATCCTGAAACTTGCGTTTGGTCTTTCTGAAAATGACTAAATGCGATATGATTTGTATCATTAGCATTTGGACCAAAAGCGAAAAACAACTCATCATAATCATTTTGATCTATATTAATTGTATAATAAAAAACATTGCCTTCTATCTTTGTATATTGCAAAGTAACAGTAGGGATTCTGATATTGTCATAATCATAGTTCTCATGATAATTTTTTGTAAAAGAAACTACTTCTCCCTTAAACTTTTCATTCATATAATACCACCCGTCTAGATGCTCATTAAAATAATTTGCTGGATTATCATATTTTTGTGTTTTAACTAATTTTGTATTAAAATTCTCGCTATTATAAGGCATCTTAGAATAATAATAATAGTCCTGTCGATTATTTTTTAGATATTTATATGAACTATAATACGTTACATGTTCCAAGCCTTCTTCAATCGTAATATAAGAACCATCATCAGAAAGCTTTGGTTTTGGTGGAAAGTAAAAAGGAGTTGATGTAGCCTTATTTCCAAATTCATCCGTTACTGTTACAGTCAATTTTAAATCTGAAACATCACTAACTCCCAGACTATGCTTATTGCTTGTGCTCATAGAAGGCTCACCTACATTTTCTCCATTTTTATCATAACAAGAATAAGTATATTTAAGCCCTGTAGTTTTTGTTACATCCTTATAAACAGGTTTTGCGTAAGTAACCGTAATTTCTTTGGGTGTGCTTCCATCAAGATTACTGGCATCTAGGCCACTCATATCAATATAGGAATCTTTGATTGCGGTAAAGCTTTTTGCCTCAGCGGCATTTTTGCAGGCATCGCTAACCTGTACTGTAAACAGATATGCTCCGTCACTGTTAAGGGCACTCGAACCGGTTGGAATATCATATCTTATTACAAATTCTGTATACCCGTCTGTTTCGCTAAAGGCTGCAGTTCCATTAAAGCCCTGTGGAGTCTGCCAGCTGCCATCTGACTGCTTTTTAATTTCAAAAGTTTTTGCTGCCTCAGAAAGTTCTGTTCCGTCTTTTTTATTTGTGTGGCGCACTGTAAGCAGGACTTTTTCTACACCGGAATCTGCATCATGATATTTTCCATAAATATAAACCGGGCCGTTAGTTTCATTCTTAAGAGTTTTTGTCTCATCAAAAGTCGAAAGCGAGTCTTCTGTAAATTTATTTCCAGAATTAGAAGCAGCATTCTGAAGATTCATTTCTTTAGCTGTAGCAAAGAAAGCATATTCAGCAGGGGCTACATTTTCTACCTGAGAAAAATATTTTACACTAAAGCTGGACTTTGAATCCTGTTTTAATGGAAGTACATAGTCTGTGCCATTGGAAGTTTTTGTAACTGTAATCTGATTTGAAAGTGTTACATTCACAGTAATATTTGCTGTATTCTTGCCCTTTATATAATCATAAAGGGCTGTTCCGTATGGTGTGAAAGTAATTTTAGTTTTTCCATCTTCTTCACTAATCTCAGGCTGCTTAAAGCAGGATGAAAGTTCATCTGCACCACATCTTATGCTTATATTGCCGTAAGTAAGTTTGTCCTGCTCCATCAGCATATTAAAGGTTAAGCTTATAGGCTTGTCAGAATTAATTACTTCTGAGGTCGGACTATATTCTGTAACTCTTGGTAAGAGAAGTGTATTTGCCTTTACTGTTACACCCGTAATTGCTTCGTGAATATACATTTTTGTAGAAGGGGAATTCTTATCTGTAATTTTAATTTCTGATTCAGCTACTTCTACAGCAGGATTTCCTTTTGTAATTGACCAGCCGGTAAATATGTAGCCGTTGTTTACATTAAATACAAGAGGAACTTCCTGTTCAATTGAATATTGCAATTCTGCCTGGCTTGAGATACCTGACACAGTTCCAGAACCATCTTCTGCAATTATTTTAATTCCGGCCTTAGATTCGGTCTCGTCATTAATTTTATAACTGAAGGTTTTGCCGTTTCCGCCATGAGTTATTTTAGTGCCATCATCAAGAAGGTAATAAAAATCTGATGGAATTGAAACCGTAACGATTTTTGTCTGACCTGCGGCTACATCAATCATGTTGGATTGTTCTGCGTCAAAGGTTATTGTTTTTTCATTTATAACCGGAGCTTTAAAACTAGAGCGCACAGAGGAACCACCAATTGTAATCTGAATTTTTTCCAGCTGAGCAAGAGCTTCTTGTGTGACCGGCAGGTTTTGATTAAAGGATAAAATAATAGAAGAGTTCTTTGCCACAGAGCTTGCCGTGGATGCTGCAGGACTAGATGACTCCAGACGGAGACGAGGTGCACAGACAGCTGTTATCTTTGTTGCTTCTGTTTCTGTGTTTTCCAGAATTGTTACTGTTGTAGACGGGCTTGCGGCGTTTTCCAGACGAACAATTTTGTTATCATAAGTCCATTTTATAAACTGATAGTCTGGGTGCTCGCTAAAAGAAAGTGCAATTTTCTGACCAATTGAATATGCACCTGAAACTGCGCCTATCTGCCCTTCTGACTGACCACTTACAAAATTTACAGATGCTTTGCT
>CACXDK010000323.1 GCA_902766345.1 uncultured Spirochaetaceae bacterium
AGAAGGGCAACAGAATTATCCTTAAAGCTGAGAATCTTGGAATTAGCATTGAAAGCACTACGACAATTTTGGGCGACTTGAACAAGGTCTATGTTGCCCTTACAGGCGATCAAGTAGCCTTGACGGATATACGAATTCGACGGGGATAAAATTCTAGTAGCAAAAATTTATTTAACAGCTGGAATGAGCAGTGCTAGAATATAATAGGGATTTTGGCTGCTAAACCTCCACATTATTAATAAAAGTTGTGATACTAAACAGTGGAGGTGTTTATGAAAAAATTCTGTTTTGTATTTCTCTTTTTATTATTTCATTATTAGTTTCTTGTGCAGGTGGAGCTGGTGGTTCTGCTAGTTCTTCAGAAACAGGTCGCCTTGCATTTTCCAGTGCACGTGCACTTGGAAGCGGTGCTTCAGAAAAATCAGACTTACAAAATTTTACCCTTAAAGGAAGCCGTAACGGTGGTACACAAAAGACACTGAAAACCTGGTCTTCTTATGAAAGCTTTAAAGGTTCTGTGGTTGAGCTCGATGTAGATACATGGACTTTTACCCTTGAAGGTGAATATCCTTCTGGTAAGACGTATATTTACGGTGGAAGCAAGACTGCCGAAATAAAAGCGGATGAGGATACTGTTGTTTCGTTCGTGCTAAAAGCAAAGGGCTTTTTATCTAGCGAGGCAGGTTTTTCTGATTGTATGCTCTCAAACGGTTATGCCTGTGAGAATGGTGAACAGGGCAGTATAAACGATGCTTCTTCTGTTGGCGTGGTTTTTAAAGCTGCAGGAGGAAGTGTTGTAGTTGTGAATACTGCACTGATACATGATGGAGCGGGGCAGAGTGTTACAAATATGATTGAGTGGGCTAATTCTGTTGGAGATGGCTGGAGGCTTCCGACTGTCGCTGAATTGAATTTGATTCATGAGAAAATGATTTTAGGTTCTGTTACTGGCGTTAGTCTTCCTAATACAGGTTATATTCTGTCGTCAGAACGTGATGGTTCGTATTATAGAGTTTATTACGCACCAAGTACTACAGTTCACACAGGAAACGACACGGGAAATACTGCTAGCGATCTTGCTAATAGTGTCGAGGCTGTATTTTGGGGCATTGTTGTTAAGGAATTTTAAGCTACAGTAAAATAAAAAGCCGTCTGAATTTATTTTCAGACGGCAATTTTTTTGTTATACAGTAAACTGGTTTATCTGGCTTCCTGTACGTCCAATAGACTTTTGAACCTGAACAGAAATTTCCGAAAGCTGATTACTTGTATCGTATACTTTTTCAGCAGCATCTTTCATTTGTCCCATTGTCTCTTTAATGTCGCTTGTAATATCCTGAAGCCCCCTAACTTCTTCGAGAATTGTTTTATTTCCCTCATTCATTTCATTAGAAGCAGTCTTTACCTCTAAAGTCCTGTCATTCATCGAAGCAAGAGACCTTGTTATCATTGAAGAATCGTTTTTCTGTTCTTCCATCGCAAACTTAATCTGATGAATCAATTCATCTGTAGATTTTATTTCTTTTGAAACAATATTGAAAGCCTGGCTGGATTCAAAGGAAGCGTTTACAACACTGTCAATAGCTACCTGAATGTTTTTGAGCTGTTCACCGATTGTTTTTGACTGTTGAGAAGAAGTTTCTGACAGTTTTCTGATTTCATCAGCAACAACACTGAAACCTTTTCCTGCTTCACCCGCATGTGCTGCTTCAATTGCGGCATTCATGGCAAGAAGATTTGTTTGTGAAGCAATATTTTCAATAGATTTGTTTGCTTCTCCCAAAGTATTTGACTGCTGCTTGATATTCTCTATCTGCTGGTTTACATCGTTCTGCTTCAATGAGCCTGATTCTGATTTTTGCAAAAGTCCAGCAAAAGCATCTGAAATTTGCCCAACAACACCATCTACAGAATTGATGTGACCAATCATTTTTTCAACTGCAGTTGATGCTTGGATGACTTCTGAAGACTGTGTTTCAATCATCTTTTCAAGTGATTCAATGTTGGATGCAATTTCATTTACAGCACCTGCTGTTTCTTCAACTTTTGCAGACTGATTGATAATCTGGTTGTGCACATTGTCAATATTTGACTGAATATTATTAATAGCCTCTACAGTTTTTTCAGAACTGGTCTTTAAACTTTCACCAGCTTGATTCAAGTCTGAATTTGAATTTTTTACATCGGAAATAATTTCCTGCAGTTTTTCTGTAAATTTATTGAAGCCATTTACAACAGAACCAATTTCATTTTGTGAATTAAGTTTGATTCTTGTTGTAAGGTCTGCTTTGCCACTTGCAATATTATTGATGCTTTTTTCCAAAATGCGTAATGGCTTTAAAGCTCTTGTTGTAATAATTCCCAAAATAATCAATGTAATAATTACGACAATACAACTTGTTATTGACATCAAGAGTCTGAGAGTATGGGTACTGGCATTTACCTGTTCTGCTTCAA
>CACXDK010000324.1 GCA_902766345.1 uncultured Spirochaetaceae bacterium
AATAGTAATTATTTGTGCAGATCATGGACACAAAGATATTAATAAAGCATACAATATTCTAGATTATCCTGAAATATTAGATTGCCTTGTAATGCCTGCTTCTTTGGAATCAAGAGTACTTACATTCTGGGTAAAAGAAGATAGAAAAGAAGAATTTGAAACTTTATTTAATAAGGAATTTTCAAATGATTTTATGCTATTGACTAAAAAAGAGTTTTTAGATAGAGAATTTTTAGGAAAGGGCGATAAACATAAAAAAATTGATGATTTTATTGGAAACTATGTTGCCTTATCAATTTCAGATTCAATTATTCAACTACAAACATATTTAGCAGAAGGAAAAAAGGTAAAAAAATCTACACACTGTGGACTTACAAAAGAAGAAATGGAAGTACCACTTATTGTAATAGAAACATAAAAAAGACAGAACAATTATGTTCTGTCTTTTTTTGGAATTCAGATAAATTTTGAGGTTGCATCCTGGATCCACTGAGGAAGTGTATCGAAATTCTTTCTAATGAAAGAATAGAACTCTTCTGCAATGACATCCATTTTTTCTTCGTGAGGATGTGTTCTCCAGTTGTATTCGCCCTTTTTGAGCCCCATGTAATCAGCAAGAACCTGCCGAGGGTGCTGCCGAGGGAAGTAGTTTACCGAATCATCTGAAATGAAGTACCAGTTGTCACACTGGTCAACATACAACATATAAGGGTGTAACCCATGATCTCGAAGATCATATGGATCAATCAAGCCAGGATGAATCCCACTTTTTTGAATGCACTTGAGTACAGGCATATCTGTTACTGCGAAGTGGAAATGTGCATGAACTATAGATGTTTCGTGCTTCCCTTTCCCTCCTTGTCCAGAGCCACATTCAAAGGCGAACACTTTCTGATGATAAATAGATTCTAAGATAAACCTCAGATCATTCATCACAACTAAGAATTCATCAAATTCCTCGTCATCGAGCTCAGCGAACGACATTACATGTCTTTTAGGTACAAGCATGATGTAACCATCAAAAAATGCACCTAAGCCAGGAACTGCAAAGAAGTGCTCTGATTCATACAAAATGTGTTCTGGGCGAATTGGATTACCTGCAACAATCCGGCACAGCATACAATTACAAGGGTCAAATTTAACATTATGAGAATCAAATTTGATATGGTCTCCGACATCAATGTTTTTACTGTCCAAAAGCTTTGGAAAATCTTCAATGACATTTTCAAGCCCGAGACGCATTGCATTGATTCTTGTACCACTTTTTACTACCTTAATGATAATAGGATTGTACACTGCAAGAGAAAAATCATACATTGACATTGCATGCACAACGTTTTTATTATGATGAAAAACGTTTTTGATGATTTCTCTATTTAGATGCTTAACGCAGGTGCACGCTTTGAATCCTTTTATACACCGAAGTGCCTCCCGCAAATTTTCCTCATTTCCAACGAGGATGATGAGTCTTTGAGTTTTATTCATATTGAATCCTCCTTAATATTCAGAAAAAATCTGCTAATTATATTTTACCATAATTTACATAAAATATCAAGTTAATAAAACAAAACTCTTGAAAAATTATGTAAATTATGATAAAATATACATAATGACCTAATTGGTCGAGTAGCATTATAATATTTCTTCATAAGAAAGGAGAAAGTAATGAAAAAAAGACGGTATTTTTTAAATCCAGACTGTGATTTGGAATTAGATGACAATCCGACAGTCCAGGTTTTAATGACTACACCTGAAAAACTGCTTAAAACTAGTGCAGACGACATTTGGAAAAGAATAATTTCGTGCTTTGGCAAGTACGAGGTGGAATACTGGATTGCAGAAGAAATTGTTTCAATTTCTATGAAAGCAGCTGCTGAGGGAAAAAAATATGCTGATTTTTCAGTAATTAGTCAGGCAGCTGTTTGCTATTATTACAAGGACAATAAAGAAATTGTAACAAATGAGAAAACTTTTTTTAAAGCATTTTGCCACTTACCAATTTTCAAGATAAGGGAAGTATCTGTATCAGGACGTGAGGTTATCTTGGAATTTGTCTCGAAAATGCCGTAACATTACTTATAAAACACTATTAATAAGTCTTATACTTATTAATAGTGTTTTTACGTATATAAGTTCTTGAAAAAAAACATGCTTTATGATACAATGCTTAATATATAGAACGGAGTGATTTTAATGGCAAAAACAAGTAAAACAGTATTTGTATGTAATGAAT
>CACXDK010000325.1 GCA_902766345.1 uncultured Spirochaetaceae bacterium
GTAAGGCTTATAACATTTAGTCGCAGTCTTGAAAAATACAACAGGTACATTGCCAGCCTTATGTCTATAAAAAGCACAGCCTGCAATGCAAATTCTGTTACAGAAGAAATGATAACTACTTCTGAATTCTTTTTAGGCAAGATTTTAAATGATGCTTTTCCTGATATAAAGTTGACATATTCTGTTGAAAAATGTCTTGAAGATGAACCTTGCATAAAAGAAAATCCTTTGGGAAACGATATTTGGGTAGAGCTTGAAAAATTCATACTTCCTAACTTCATGTCTGAAATTGAGTACTGCGATAAGAATCCTGACCAGTCTAAAAAAATATGGCAGGCTGTCAAAACTGTTTTTGCTGAATGGGATAAGCGTGAAGTTCAGCCTGTGCCTTACGTAATATATAAGCTTCTTCAGAAAATATCTGAAGGAAATTATTTTATTCCTGAAAATCTTAAGGTGGATTATCTTTTTGTCGATGAAGCGCAGGATTTAAATGCAGCTTCTTTACGGTTACTTAAGCTTGCTGTTCGCAATTGCATGATTCTTGCTGGTGACAGCGATCAGTCTGTATTCCAGCCTGGCTTTACTTGGAGCAGGGCAGGAATTGACATTACTGGGAATACTAAAATTCTTCATATAAATTTTAGGAGCACCATTCAGATAAATTCTGTTGCAGAAAAGTATCGTGCCCTCATAAATGGTTGTGATGCAGACAATGCTCCAGAAACTTTCCGCATGGGGCCTCCTGTTGAACTTCATGAGGATGCAAGTCCTGAGCGTTCCTATGCAAATATGATTGATGTTGTAAGAATGTGTCTTGATAACCTTGGGTATGAGCCTGAAAACATCTGTCTGATTGCACCTAAAAAGAAGCAGCTTGAAAAATTGCAGGTTCTGCTGAAAGAATCTTTAGGTCTTGAAAGTTCTCCTGTAAATTCTGAAACCTTTGACTTTTCAAAGCCTGGCATTGTACGTCTTGCTACTGCACAGAGTTGTAAGGGGCTTGATTTTCCTGTTGTACTTTTCTATATTGACCACAGGGCTCATTTTCTTGATGTCTTTGATGAAGATGTTGCAGACAAAATGAACCGAAACATGATATACACTGCTTTGACTCGAAGCATTGAACTGCTGCATGTATTTATGCCACAAAATGTTTCAGACGGCCCTATCGGTGATTTAAAAAATATTCTAAAAGCTTCTGACTAAACTGATATAAATTAAAAAAATATAGCTTACCAAGATAAGAGTTTTTTCTTTATTCATATTATTCTTTATATATAAGGAATGATATGGAAGAAAAGATTAACTTTATGCCTGGGGATGTACTTGTTGCAAACCGTGGATTGTATAGCCATTATGGAATCTATTGCGGTAATGGTGTTGTTGTGCATTTTGCAGCAGAGTCTGCAAATGAAACTTCTTCTAAAAAAGCATTTATTCAAAAAGTCTCTTTTGAGGATTTCCGCAGAGGGTGTCCTGTTAAGGCTGAAGTAACTGCTAAAAAGTGCTATAGCAGGGAAAAAACTGTAGAACGGGCGCTTAGTGCTGTTGGGTCTGGTAAGGGAACGTATAATCTTGCCTTTCATAATTGCGAGCATTTTGCTAACTGGTGCAAATATGGTAAAGAAAAAAGCCTACAGGTAGAGCGGGTTATTGCTGGAACTGTAGGCCTTGTGGCTGTCGGTGTAATTGCAGCAGGTCTTGCTGCAGATGATGCTGACATATAGAAATAGTTTTATTGGAGGTGTTTATGTCTTGGAAAACAAAAGATTTCGAAGAAATTGACAGAAGGATTAAAGGTGCCAATGAAAAAACTTTGGCTCTTTATAAGGCAGAAGGCAATAAGGAGATCTTAAAAAAGTACATTGTTACGACTGAGACTCCTGAAACTCTTGCTCAGATTCTTGGTATTAGCATAGAAGAGGCTGTTGAACTTATTTGCCGTACTAATAGTTCTGAAAACTTTATGGACTGGTGCAGCCATAACTATGAGCTTGAAAAACGCCGCAGACTTTATTCTAAGCATGCTAAGAAAAATGGAGGAAATAAAATGGAGAAGGAAGGAAATAATATGGAAAACGAAGAAACTGTAAAACCAACTGTAGGTCAGGATTGGCCAGAAGGATACATCCCAACTCCTCAGGATGCATTGGACTATATTGAAGATTGCAAAAGCAA
>CACXDK010000326.1 GCA_902766345.1 uncultured Spirochaetaceae bacterium
ATTCACCTCCATCGAGGCGAATTTACTACGCATACGTAGTATTGTCAAGAGAATCAAAAAGAATCATGGAAGGTACAGGCATATTGTCAGCATTCTTTTTGTCCACTCCGACTTTACAATGTATAACGACAGGAGCGCGGTTGATTAAAATACCTTCGTATACGTTTTCCCGGTGTTTTCCTGCAATCAATTCAGTCTGCTCGAAAAGTCTCTGTGAATTTCTGTTCTGCTCTTCTTTTTTAAGTATATTCACATAGAAAGTTATGATTACATACAAAACGGAGCTTACGATGAAGAGACCCGCAATGGAATCAAAATAGTTGCCTCCTCTTGGATATTCAGTAACAAGTGAGGGATAATAAAATCCGACAATCCATCAAGCCGTCAGAACAAGAGCTTCGCAGGCCAGCATGATGAACTTGAATTTGCCTTCAAGTACCATCGCAATATACATCGTACCCAAAAGCAGCCAGATTGGAGTGCCGCCTTCTGCACCACCGTTGGAGAAAAACATGGCAGGCAGAAATATGAATATAAGTATTAGTGATATTGCACTGCTTGCAGCTTTTATATGGTTTTTATTAAATGCATGGACAACGAATATTGTAAACACTACAGCTCCAACGATTGTTGAAATTGTAGCAAATAATGGTTCCCCCCATGATTAATCCGGCAGGAATAGCCAGATACATAGCACCAAGCATAGCGACTGAGAACAGTACAAAGGTTCTGGATTTGATATCTACTGAAGAATCTGATACATAACCCCCCAAAAAGTTGAGCAAACGTCGTATTCTTTTAAACATATTTTAATCATATATTACAAAAAATTTAAGCATAAAAAGTATAACATAGAATTTTGAAATCTGCTATTTATTCATTCCTTTAATGTGTTATTTACAAAGTCCTTCAACATATTTTTTGATGTCGGCTCTGCAGTCAATGGACTTTTATAAAGATATAAAAGACTTCCTCAAAATGCGCCTGGAGTGGAAATAAATCCATACTCAAGGTAAAGGAGAAATAGCCAGAATCAGTACATTTCTTCTAAGGAAACCAGTGTAAGGTTTTTCGAATTCTCAATGACATAGTCTGTAAAGCCTGAAAGAGAAAACAGCATAACCTTTAAATTTGAGCTGGGCAAAAATTTAAGTTTATTCAGGAAGTTATCAAGTTCTTCTTTGTCAAATTTTTCTGATTTGAACTTACACTCACCTACCAGAACATAATTTTTTCCATCCAGACCAAGCAGGTCTATTTCAACAGATATAATTTCTTTCCCAACCTTTACTGAATTCTGGTATTCAACAATATCGGTCAAAAAGCAAGGGATTTTATCTGTTCCGACATTGCTCAGAATATAATCCTTTGACATCCTTTCAAAAACGCTTCCCATAAATTGATGCAGATTATCTTTTACTTTCTGCTCATAATAAACCTTTCCTTTTCCGCTGTTTATAAGACTTGCACCTGGGGCAACATATTTGAAATAAAAATTTATCATTGAATCAGAAATTATATAATAAGGTTTAGGAGATTCACGACGCTCAACGATTTCTGCTGACATAAGATTTTTCAGGCAGAAACTGATGTCGGACATTCCTGTAGCCGCCTGTATTTCATTATACTTTGTTTTTCTGTTCGCTATAGCATCTATTATTGAATTATAGGCAACCGGATTTGATTTTTCAGCTGTAATAACAGTCTTAATTTGTTCTTCAGAGAAAAATGCATTCCTAGAGAAGAATAGTTTTTCGATATTTTCATCAAGTGAAAGTGTACTGTCAAACTGTTCCAGATATTTCGCTACCCCTCCAGTAAGTCCATAAACAATTGCTTTTTCTTCTGCATTAAAGTTCGGAACGAATAAAGCTGTATCCTTGTAATTAAAAGGATTGATTTTGAATTCCAGATTTGCTCTTCCATGAAGCGGGGCTGAGGAACCAAGAACATCTTCCCGCATAAAAGAAATGAGAGAGCCAAGCAAAATAAAAAACAGGTTTGATTTCTTCCACTTATTATCAATGTATTTCTGCAGCAGAGAATTCATATATGGACAGGACTTTGCGAGATACGGATATTCATCAATCACAAAAACAATCTGTTCTTTTTCTGATTCTTCTGCAATAAAATCAAATATTGAATCAAATGAATCAAACTTCAATTTCCCGCTAAGATTCGGAGCAAGACTATCCAGGACATCATTTCCAATTCTTTCAAGGAGTTCTGATTCAGGCATTTCTGTACTGACAAAAGATACTGATTTGCATTTGTTTATTTCAATAAATCTGTTTACGAGCGTCGTTTTTCCAACTCGTCTGCGGCCAAAAAGGACAGCCATCTGAAAACTTTTCTTGTTATAAAGCTCCTGAAGGGAAGCAAGCTCTTCTTTTCTGCCTATAAATTTATCCATTCTGATAATCCTTCTCTGTACAGTGAAAACTATTTACTAGAGTGCAGTCTACTAGAATACACTCTAGTAAATATTAAATAGATAAATGGTGATTGTCAATGAATTAAATCATGATTCTATAAAGACTTTTCTTACTACTCTCTTCCACCTATTGCTTTAAATCCACAGTCACATAAAGCTATGTTTACTTCATCAACAGTGTACGGGCCTTTTTCATCTTCAAAGCAAAACTTAAAAATTATATCTTCTTTGATTGTGGGATCAGGGAAATAGTAACCGGCACGCGAAAGCAAATCCTGCGCTTCTTCCAGATTAAGTTCCAGTGCAAAGGCAAGTGCAAGTATAGTTTCCCTTTTAGGTGTTTTTGTTTCTTCGCTGATAATTTTTGAAAAGCAGTGGAAAGTTACTCCTGCAGCATTGTAAACTTGAGGATGTGTCTTATTTTTCTTGTTGCAGTAGTAAAGTAGTCTTCTAGCGAAATTATCCTCTTTCTCTGAAGCCTTCATTTTTTCTTTTACTTTTTGAAAATCCGGACGATTTAAAGGACTCACCCCGCTGAATGGATTCATTCCGCTTCGACCGGTTATTTTCACATTAGGAACACCGACAACAGCTATATTAATTTGCATTTTAATTCCTCCTTAGAAGTTTTTTGCCCAATCTGGATGTTCTGTCCAATACCGAGCAGCCTCGTCTGGATCATCACAAACATCATACCAACCCCTATTTTCAGGAGTGTCATCGACTCCAGTTTCCTGGCGCCACTCCTCATAGCTTGGCTTCTCGTCCTGTTCAGAATCACAGTCATATTGGTAGTTCCAAATCCACGATTCGTCATCATCATAACAATCACTCATTATTTTACCCCCTTGTAATTTCTAAAATATATAATCGCCTTATATATTTTTAGAAATTTTGTTATAATGCAAATATACAGTCCAAATATTAAAATGTCAACAATTTTCTAAATATTTATATTAACTTATAAATAATTGCAATTTTTTTAATTTTCATCTATAATTTTTCTTATGAATGGGACAAATCATTTAAATTTATCAGAAGAAAATAAAGCCTTTATTTCACAAGAGCGCAAAGTTTTTCTTATGATTTTTTTAATTAAGTCAAAAATATCTTCATTAAATTGTGAAACAATGGCAAAAAAACTGGGTGATTATATAAAATTAGTTCCAGGTTTAACAGCAGAAAAACTTGGGGCAAGGCTTCCTGAAGGGAAAGAACTTGCAGGTCAAACAATCAGATCAATTATAAAAAATGCTGCGAATAAGGATGGTAAATCAGATTTACTTTCACATGAAAGAACAAGAGATATTCTTGAGTTATTCAATAAAATTGCCAATGAAGAAATTGAAGAAAGAAAGAATTACAAATTAAAAAATCTTTTATCTATGGATTTTTATTCATATCCAGGAGATGATGAATTAAGAAAACTTCTTAACAATCCTCATCTTAAAGATTTTAATTCTGAACAAATTTTTAATTATATTATTAACCAACATGACTCTTATGCAGATAAGCTTTATACAGAATATAAACCAAAAGTAGTTAGCAGAGCACTACAAAATTCAGGTCTTATAATAAAAAAAAATGAATATATAATCAAATATTCAAATGGGAAATATATAAAGAGTAAAAATCCGAAAGAAGAATATCCATATGATATCTATTCAAACGAACCTCTTATCAATAGTCCTATTTTTAATAAAATATATTTACCTGAAAACATAGATAAAATTCTCACAGAGCTTGATTCATCTATTTTGACCTTCTTCAACAATCACATACGATTTCTAAGACTCATTTCATCTTTTAATGAGCCTAAAATATTTGCTACAAAAATTTTAAATATTAAGAAAAATAGTTTAATCCAATATGAGGCTAAAAATTACAATCTTTCCGATTCTATGATTTCAAATATTATTGAATCTTTTATTATTGAATCAAATAATAACAATAAAAATCTGTTTGATTGGGTTCTTTCTGAAGTGTCTCATTCTTCTTTTCAAACTGATATTATTATGCAAAAGAAATTTTCAGATTTAATTGATGATTTCACATTCATAAAATCTGAATATTCCAAAGATAAAACAAGAAAAATCCGCAAAGAAACTTTAAAATTACTAGAGGCTGATATACATTATTTTGTTCTCCAAACATATATGGGGTATGATGGAGAAAAAATCAAGAGTTTAGGGGAAACATTACTATAAAAAAAACATTTCATAAAAGCGAAATTTAGGCTAGTAATATATTTGCTTTATAAAATTTTCAATAGCATTTCTCCAACCAATACTTTCATGCCATTTGTCTTTTATGTTTTTTAATATTCCTTCCTTATCTCTTTTGTATCTTCTATACCAGGAAGTTATAAAACTTGTTCTTAATAGTATTAAAGAGTGTTTCATTATAATATCTGGATTATAATATGCAATCCAAACGCCTTCTAAAACAATTCTCTTTGAAGTATTTAAGTCTAATATATAATCCATAAAGGGTTGAATGATATTTACATTAGCATCTATTTTTACATCCTTATCCATTAGATACATATTTTGTTCTTCTAATCTACTTACAAATGGAAATATAATTTGGAATTCTTCTTTTGTCCATTTATTTAAGATTTCATTACGATTTATGAACCAATTTAATACATCGTCAAATTCTATTACTATGGAGTCGCTTTGTTTGAATTTCCTTGCCAAAGTAGTTTTTCCACTTCCAGCAGTTCCTACGATAAATAAAAACTTTTCTTCAAAATTGTTCCACTTTTCAAAATGAAAACTTAAATGTTTTTTTGAAAAAATCCACGGCTGATATTTTGAAAAGATATTCTGCAAATTAATATAATAGTATCTTTCCGTTAAGTCTTTGAAATCATATTCCATACACTAACAATCTTTTTCTTAATAAAATATCTAATCCTTATATTTCTGCTACTTAAAAAAAACCATACCAAGAAGAATCTGGATTATTTACAACTTCTTTCGTAGTTCCGCGTGCAACAATTCTTCCTCCTTTATTGCCAGCATTTATACCAAAATCAATAACATAATCAGCAACAGACGCTATGAACTCAATATTGTGTTCAATAAGCAGAATTGTATTTCCATTTTCCTGTAATTGTAATAAAACATCTTTTAATTTTATAATGTCAGTTTCATTCAGCCCTGTTGTAGGTTCGTCTAAAAGAAATAAAATATTTCCTGTGGATACCGTACCTAATGCTTTTGCAAGTTTGATTCGTTGAGATTCTCCTCCAGACAAATTCATAGACATTTGTCCTAATTTTAAGTACCCTATTCCAAGCTTTATCAGACAATTAAAGATTGGAAAGATTTTTTTATTATTGGTAAATAAACCGACAATATCTGTTATTGGGCTATCTAATAATTCCTGTATATTTAATCCTTTATATTTTATAGTTAAAACAGTTTCTTTAAAGCGTTTACCATTACATTCAGGGCATAAAATATAAGAAGTTGGCAAATAATTCATTTCTATTTTTTGCAAGCCTGTGCCAGAACAACATTCACAGCGGCCACCTTCAACATTCATGCTGAAATAAGATGCTGGAATTTTTTCTTTTTTGGCAGAATCAGTAGTTGAAAAAATAGTACGAATTTCATCTGATAAATCCAAATATGACAAAATTGTTGAACGCGGAGTTTTTCCTATAGGATTCTGATTAACTTCCATGACTTTTTTAATAAAAAAATGTCCATTAAATTCATTGCAATTTACATTAGTACGTTTTTCAAAGCATTGGTTAATAACAGATAGTAATGAAGATTTCCCTGAACCAGAAACACCTGATATACATGTAATTCCTCTAAGTGGTATTTTTACATTTTGATTTTGTAGGTTCCGGAAATTTATGTCCTTAAGTTCAAAAAAATTACTGAAAGAAGAAGCTTTTTTGTATTCAAGAATAAAATTAAATTTGTTATCTGATTTTATTATGTATCCGCCTTCAGGACCGCCTTTGGGACCTAATTCTATTATTGTATCAGCTTCGCTTAAATACTGTTTATTGTGTTCAATAGCAATAACTGTATTCCCATTTCTAATTAAATCTTTTGTAGCTAATATTATATTTTTTATATCTCTAAAATGTAATCCCCTGCAAGGTTCATCTAAAATATAAATTAAATCCTTTAAAGTACACCCTAATTGATTTGTAAATCTAAGTCTTTGTCGTTCTCCGCTAGAAAGAGATGGTATTGTTCTAGATAGTGATAAATAATCTATTCTTAAATCAAAAAGAAAGGAAACTTTAGTACGTATTTGCTGCAAAATGGGTATAAGCGTGTCAAATACAGCTGTGTTTTTATATTTTTTTTCAACTTCATCAAGCCAATTTTGCAATTGTATTAATGGAAGTGCCTCAACTTCGGAAATATTAAGTTTGCAGAGTTTGATATCAAGTTTCTCTTTACTAAGTTTTAATCCATTGCAAAGCGAACAAGCTCTCTTTTCGGTATATTTTGAAACCCCCAAAAGATTTCCATTTTTTAAGGAATCCTCTAGTTTTTCATTTAATTTCGTTATTGCTCCTTGTAAAAAAACAACCTGCTGCTTCATAGCTCCATTTGATTTAAATCTTAATCGGAACTTAATTTTTTCTTTTGTGTATAAAAGATTATTATATTCATCAAATGAAAGCTCATCAATTCTTTTTTCAGGGTTTATGTTAAAATATTCACATAAGGCCAGCAAAGCTTTATATTCATAACTTGTCTGAGAGCCTTTGAAGTAGAGAATTCCACCTTCGTTTAGTTTTTTAGATTTATCAGGAACGACTAATTCTTCGGCAATTACATACTCTTCCCCTGTTCCCCCACATTTTGGACAACAACTGCCAATTGCATAGGAAGAAAAATCTTTTTCAGAATACGTCTTTTCTTTAGTTGAGGCGGCAATAGCAAACAATCCTCTTAAAAAAAATGATATTTCTGAAACAGAACCAACAGTAGATCTTGGATTTACATTATAATAGGTTTGTGAAATATTTAGCGCAGGCCTCAAATTAAGAATTTTGTCAACTTTTGGTTTCCTCATAAATCGTTGGCTATATAAGTTTCCAGACATGCTTTCTAAAAATGCCCTCTGACTTTCTGCAAAGACTGTATCAAAAACTAAAGAAGATTTTCCTCCACCGGAGCATCCTGTCACGCAATTAAAAGAGTTTAATTTGAAAGTCAAATTTATGTGCTTTAGATTGTTCTCATATGCGTCACAGACTTGAATAAATTTGTTATTATCGTTTTCTTTAGAATTCATTATGACCTCTTTTATAAAAAAAACCTGATACGCATAAACGTAATCAGGTTATCAAAGATATCTTTAAAATGATTAGAAGAAATTAACGAGGTCGACAATTACCTACACAATTTCCGCCTGGGGTCCTGCAGACAATTTCTTTGAGCATTTCTTCCAAGGCAACATTTACATTATCCATAGTATAGTATCCTCCTCAACTATAATAAGTTTATTCCAATCTTTCAAAACTTTCAAGCATTTTTTTTAATAGTTCCAATTTATACGCATCTGAGCAATTATTACGTAATATTAAGTGAGGTATATTCTCAATATTGAAGATTTGATCACTACCTTCGAAGAATTCCATTCTACATTTATCTCCGCAAATATATCTAAAATCACATTTATTGCATGGTTCCAAATAATCTATGCAAGTTTTTTTAGAAATTGTCTGTGCCATCTGAAAAATTTGTTTCATATCAGTGTTTCTTATAGTACCAATTTTTGGAATATCTTTTATACATGTGCAAAATGTAAAATCTCCATTTGAATCAACAACAATTTTACCATAACCACAATTCAATAATGGTTTTTGATGGAGTTCGGCAAAAGCCCCTATTACATAGTCAGAATAAATTTGACTCAATATGTATTCAGAGTTTTTTGCATAAGTCAGATTCTTTTCAAAAGACCTTTCTATGTTTCTACCTTGTAGCAATCCATCAGAAAAAACTATGAAAAAATTATTATCTTTATATTTATTTACCATTTTTCGACCAAATTCGATATATTTCTCTTTTTCATTTTCAAATCCATATAGAGGCGTCATCGCTAATGTTACATTAATCCCCTTATTAATGAATTTATCAATGCATTCTAGTGTTTTCTTAAAAACTCCTGAGCCTCTGATTTTAGAATTAGTATCTTCATTATAACCATCAATGCTAATTTGAATTTCATTAGCATATTTCGAACACCTTTCTATACTCTCATCATTCCACATCGTTCCATTAGTTAAAACAAGCTTTTCTATATTTTGAAAGCTGTTTGTATACTCCAATAAATCAAGAAAATCGTTTGACATTAAAACTTCTCCACCAGTAAATACAATACGTTTTCCACCATTGTCACAAAAATCTTTTATTAGTTTTGATTTTTCCTCAAAAGACAATTCGTTTTCTAAACCATCTTTACAACGCATATAGCAATGAGGACATTTTAAATTACATTTGTTTGTTGTATAAAATTGTAATGTTAAGTTTTTGTACTCAGGAAGAGGGGCAAAAAAATGCTTTGTTTGTAATTTATCTATTATTTTGAGATGTTGTTTTGGTCTATTTAACGCTGCTGTATATATATCTAACTCTTTTTCTTCTATTACGTACCATCTGCTATTTTTATGATTAACAAGTATTATTTTATCTCTTAAATTATAACAAGCAATATTTTCACATAAGATCTTTTTATTTAGCATATGATTTAACTCCTTGTCATTTTTTCGTATAAATCCCAAATTAGAAATTCAAGGATTTTTTTTGTTTGTATACAAAAACCAAAATCTATATTCATGTCTTCAAGATTTGCTTTTTTGTTTATTATGCAACCACCACCACAGACACTTATTGCATAGCAGTTGATGCATTTGTGATAGAAAATAGGTGAGTTATTTGTCCAATCTTGTATTTCCCTACTGTTATTTAAATTTATTTTATCAGGAACCGTAAATACGTTCCAAGATGTATTTTGTTCGCCTTTTTTACAGCCATGACAAATGTGAATATCACCATTAGGATAAAAGCATATTTGCCCCCCTGCAACAGCCGCACAATCAGCATATAGGAATTGTCTTGTTGCAAATGCTTTAATTTTTCTAGAAATTCTATCTTCTACAATACCCAAAATTCTCGCTTTTTTCCAAAAGTTAATAATATATTCAGCAGCATTTTCGTAGTAAGTATTTTGCTTAATCATTTTATCACAAATTAATGTATTGAAACTGACTGCATTTATTTTTTTTTCTTCAAAAAAAAGCAACAACTCTTCCGGGGATGTTTTCAATGCATTTTCAGTTAATGTCATTGAGAGACCAAAGATACAATTGTATTTTTTTAATAAGTCAATTCCTTCTAAAATTTTATAAAAAGCAGGATTCGTAGAACTCCTAAAAATTCGATTCTGATTCGCGAAAAATGTTGGACCATCAAGTGATATTGAAATATTAATTTTATTATCTGCAAAAAACTTAGCTATTTCAGGTGTTATTAAAGTACCGTTGGTTACTACAGAAAATGATATTTCAAAAGGGCAAAAATTAGTATTGCGGAATTGTTTATATAGTTGTACGGTTCTTTGTAATGTCTTAAAATTTAGTAAGGGTTCG
The DNA here is from genome assembly GCA_902766345.1 of uncultured Spirochaetaceae bacterium. The sequence goes on from CACXDK010000326.1 coordinate 10,071, forward strand.
CCTCCATAGAAAATGATTTCACGTCTTGTTTGATTATTAACACCTGACAAAATGGATTGTTTAATAAAGAAAATCAGACTTTTTTCGGCGGTTTCAAAGTCTAGGGCCTTGTTACAATTATTTTTAGATAAATCTCCATTTCCTAAAAAACAATAACTACAAGCTAAATTGCAAGCTTCTGTTAGAATAAAATATGAGATTGTAATTTGTGGTTTGGGAATATTTTTTTTAATACCATCTAGTAAGTTTTCTTCATGTTTATCTTTAGTATGTATAAAATCATTTTTTATGAAAGTCTTTAATAAGTTATCCTTTTGACCTAATCCGTTATTACATAAATCGTTTTCTAATAAATTATGTTGTTCCTGGGTAAGGTAAATAGTTTTTGAAGTTATTGAATGATAATAACAGAAAATACCATCTTTTTTAAAAATATGAATATAAGGTGATAAAGTGTATGATGTTTCATGTTGCATATTTGAATGGTTTCAAAAATTTAAAAATTAGTCAACATTCTTTTTGACAGCAATCCTTATATTTTAAAATTTAGCTTATCAGGTCAAGTCTTTTCCCCATACCAGCATTATCTTATAACCATGAACAAAACAATAAATAAAACATAGTCGGGCGATGTTCTTTCCGTGAACCGCGGGCTGTACAAACATTATTCGGGCGGAACCAGACACGAACTTTCTTCGCGCAAAGCCTATATCAGAAAGACGGAGAGGTTCAGATTGAAACAAAATGCGCAGAATCTTTCAGCCGGAAAAAAACTGTAATGCGTGCATTGAATGCCGTTAGAAGCGAAAAAGGCCTGATTGTTATTGCAAAAACAATTGACCCAGCAAAAGAACAATTCCGTAAAATCATCGGTACAAAACTGTTGTTAGAGTAATCCTTAGAATGATTCTGAATCGCTCTCACTAGAAGAACACTTTTAATTTATTGATTCACATCAGTTTTTTTAACAGTCCTTTTTCTACTCCAAAGTCAAAGGTTTTATGAGAAAGAGTTTCTTCCCGCTGCTTAATTTCGCCTGTCTTTTCGTCTTTGACGGTAACCAAAACAGAGAAATTATCTCCGTTATCCCGAAGAATTTTTAGCGTATTGCTTTTATACTTACCAACCATAAAAATCTCCTATATTTCAGAAAAAACCGCCACGCAACGGTATTACCGCCCGTGGCTCCAACAGTTACTTTTCTTCCTCTAAGGCTTCTTGGACTCTTTGTTTAAAAGCTTCCCGGCGTTTTTTCAAAGCTGCATAGCCAGCCATTTATACACCTTTTGCCGCACCTTTTGCCACAAGAATCCCTGTTGCCACTACGAGTACAAGTTGAACCATAGTTTTTATACGCATAGTTACACCTCCTTTGAATTACAAAATATCCGAAATATCGTGAGTTTTTGCTTCAGTATATATTTTCTCATACAATCCACTCCTGAAGTTTTCAATTGCAGATTGCAATACACTTTTGATATGGATGCATGCACAATCAGCATAAATTTCAGGATATACAGACTGATCATGCCTTGCAAAGTTCCAACGTTCGCAAAAATCGTAAATCCATGTATCACACCAGTCCTCATCTGAAAGAACCGCACGGATTAACTCATGAAAAGCGATTTGCAAACACCTTTTTTCTTCTTCTGGCATACAACCCAAAAGGTCACACTCTTCCTGTGAAAGAGTAATAAAATTCGTAAAATTCATAGAAACCTCCATTTCCTTATGCGATTTCTTCAGGAGATATTTCTCCTCTGAAGTTTTTTAAAAGTTCGAATGTTTCATCATTATTAAAATGAGCACGGAGAGGGTGCCTTTTTTTGAAACAAATTTTCGGTTCTTCGGGAATGCGATTCTCAAAGATAAAATTAGCCATCGCAAGTCTCTGTTCCTGCTGATTTTGACATTTAAAGAAAGCATTTCCCCGCATTATTCGACACCCCTCAAAAAATTCCGCTTCTGAAATTTCTTGAACCGTAAAAATCGCAAATTTGTGATCATGCTTGACTCTTGGGGAATTTCGAATTTTTCTTGCCGCTTCCCTTGCATTTTCAGCACAGCAAAAAAAATCATTAGGAAGGTAATAATTCATCCCCACATGTCCGCATCGTGCGACCACCTTAAAATATTTTTTAAGCTTTTTACGGTGAACAGATTTTGGAAACCATACAATTTTTTTAGAACTTTCAGATAGCTCCGGAGTCCCCTCCTTCTCTTCTTGAACAAGGTTTGAATTCTGAGAAAAATCTGTATTCGGCTCCTGGTTTGGTAATTTTCTTCCCCTTAACCTAGAAATGCCATCCGATTTTTTCTCACGACGCCTCAAATAAAAGACACTTGCTGTCAGCCCCGCTAATCCGGCTGCACAACCCAAGATTGATAAAATTATAGTTTTATTCATATTTTTCCTCCTCGATTAAAATATAATGCCTAATTAATTAAATGTCAACAATTATTTTTACTATTTTTATATTACAATCTATTTTTTATTAACATTTATTTTATTTAATCAATATATTAGATTCTACTCACTAATATTGACAAAATCAATTTATTTTTTTTATACTATTACTATGACAAATAAAACTTTTAATTTAGATGCCGTCAAATCAACTTACGGTTTAAACCAGAAAAGCCTTTCTGAACTTCTTGGAGTTTCACATGCATTAATTTCTCGCTATGAATCAAATACAAATCTAATGCCTATTCAGTATGTCATAGAACTTTCCGAACGGCTTAATTTCAAAATAGACGACTTTATAAAAGATTCTTTCAAACTAAATGACAATTTAAAACCTTTCGTTTACTCAAAAAATTGGTGGTTACAAGTTAATAATATCAAGCAAAAATATCTTTCCGTTTTTAACGAACTTGAAGCAAATCTTTCCAAATCAAATATTGATCAAAAAACACATGATTTCGTGCAAGAAAAAATGATTAATCTATCACAGGGGATTTTGCATGAAATCTTCCATAAACCAACTATTGCTGTCGCAGGAGAATACGCAAGCGGTAAAACATCACTCATTGAATTATTAACTGGTAAAAAATCAGAATTAAAAAATTTTTCCTTAACCACTTTTTATGTAAAGGCTAAAACGGGGGAAAATTATATAAAATATTATAATATCGCTGATAATTTGCGTATTCCAAACATTCGTTTACTTGATTCTGACAACTACCTCTCAGAAATTAATAAAATGGAATGTAAAAAAGAATCAGCTAATATTGCAATTGTGTATATGGATTCCGCTATACTAGATGTATGCAACTTATTGGAAGTACACATATCAAACATGGATGATTTCTACAACATAAAATCTATCCGCAAACAAGCCTTAAGTTCATCTGATGCAATTATTCTATTCTACACAGAGACTTTATCACGAAATACTGCTAATGAGGTTCTTGATAACTTAAAATATCCAAAAGAAGATGATTTCTTTCTTGATAATTTATTTTTAATAACAAATAGGATACAAGAAAAAAGCAAAGACAAATCATTCGTTGCAGAACTTTTCCAGCAAAAAATAGCATCAGTTAAATACCCGGGGTGTTCATATCCAGAAAACAAAAAAGATATAATAACAAAAACACTAGAAAGAAGTTTTCAAATAGACTATATGAACTCAAAAAATGATGCATTTTTCTCAAGTATTAATACTTTCCTTAAAAGATATTACGACGAACTTTTGGAAAACTACCCAAAACTCCTTGAACCTATCGAAATTATGACGATTAAAAACTTTCCGTCGAACACGGACAATGTGGATTTGGCAAAAACATACACATTAATATGGGAGTTTTCAAAAGAATGTGAAAAGGAATTTGATTCTGTATGCAGTGAAACAAGAAAAAAAATAAAACACGAATTAGAAAACGCCATAAATAAAGATAAGATTCTAGAATGTGCAAAAACACTTAGCCCCAAAAAAGATTCTAATGTTTACCCAGCCTCATTCGTACAATTAAAAGAGCTTGTTTTGGAAGTAACTTTTGATTTTATTTCAGAATACAACCAATTAATGGGACTGTTAGTTACCGACTTTGAGAAATCTAAAAGGGAAATACTAAAAAAATATGAAAGCAGAAATATTTATAGTGATAGTGTTCTATCTTCTTTCCGAGAAGCAAACAAAGTTTCACTTGAAAATATTGAAGAATATCAGGAAAGCAGTAACGAAGAACAAGAAGAG